>JAJFJS010000126.1 GCA_021773815.1 Gammaproteobacteria bacterium | reverse complement strand
GTCAACGCCTCGTAGTGTGAGAAATCGAACCGCAGACGATCGGGCGTCACGAGCGAACCTTTCTGCGCGACATGGGCACCGAGCACTTCGCGCAACGCGGCGTGCAACAGGTGGGTTGCCGAATGGTTCAGCGCCGTGGCGCCGCGCGCTACTGCATCGCCGGCGACGGTTACCGAATCACCGCGGGACAGCGTGCCGGTTTCCAGCGTGCCGATATGCAGATGCGCCGCACCGCTTTTCTGCGTGTCGGTGACGAGGAACAGGCTCCCGTCCGGACCGGTCACGATGCCCCGGTCGCCGACCTGGCCGCCGCTCTCGGCATAGAACGGCGTGCGATCGAGAATAAGTGCGGCCTCTTCACCGGCCGTGAGGCGATCCACGGCATTGCCGTCGCGCACAATCGCCGTCACGGTCGCATCGCCGGTCAGCGTCTCGTAGCCGGTGAATACGGAGACCAGGTCCGTCTTGAACCCCGCATCCCGCGCGACGTTGAAGCGCTGCGCCGCGCGCGCACGGTCTTTCTGCCCCTGCATCGCGGCCTCGAAGCCGTCTCGATCGATGTCGATGTGCCGGGCCCGGGCCACGTCGGCCGTCAGATCAATCGGGAAACCGTAGGTGTCATAGAGCTTGAAAATCACCTCGCCGTCGAGCCGCGCGCCGTCGGCCGCATCGAGCGCGGCCTCGAGAATCGTCATGCCGTGACCGAGCGTCTCGGCAAAACGCTCTTCCTCGGTGCGCAGCACCTTCTCGACATGCGACCGCGCCGCGCCGAGTTCGGGATAGGCGCCGCCCATCTCGCGCTCCAGCGGTGCGACCAGCCGGTAGAAGAACGGCTCACGCATGCCGAGTTCGTGACCATGGCGCAACGCGCGGCGGATAATCCGACGCAACACGTAGCCACGTCCCTCATTGCCGGGCAACACGCCGTCGACGATCAGGAACGCACAGGCCCGGATGTGGTCGGCGATAACGCGCAGCGAACTCGTCGCCGGGTCGGCCGTGCCGGTAATCGCCGCGGCCTCGCGGATCAGGCTCGCGAACAGGTCGATGTCGTAATTACTGTGCACGCCCTGCATGACCGCCGCGATGCGCTCCAGCCCCATGCCGGTGTCGACGGAGGGTTTGGGCAGCGGCGTCAGCGTGCCCGACGCATCGCGATCGAACTGCATGAACACCAGGTTCCAGACCTCGACGTAGCGGTCGCCGTCCTCGTCGGGGGAACCCGGCGGGCCGCCGGCAATCTCCGCGCCGTGGTCGTAGAAGATTTCCGAACACGGGCCGCACGGACCCGTGTCACCCATCGACCAGAAGTTGTCCTTTGCGCCGAGCCGGCCGAACCGTTGCGGGTCAATGCCGATCTCGTCGAGCCAGATCGCCGCGGCCTCGTCATCGTCCTCGAAGACAGTGATCCACAGCCGCTCGGCCGGGATGCCGAGCCGCACGGTGATGAACTCCCAGGCGTATTCGATCGCCTCGCGCTTGAAGTAATCGCCGAAACTGAAGTTGCCGAGCATCTCGAAGAAGGTGTGATGCCGCGCCGTGTAACCGACATTCTCCAGATCGTTGTGCTTACCGCCGGCGCGCACGCACCGCTGGGAACTTGCCGCCCGCACGTAATCACGCCGGTCGTCGCCGAGGAACACGTCTTTGAACTGCACCATGCCGGCATTCGTGAACAGCAGTGTGGGATCATTGCCGGGCACCAGCGGCGAACTCGGCACAACCCGATGGTCCTTGCCGGCAAAATATTCCAGGAACAGGCTTCTCAGTTCCGCTGTATTCATCAATCTCTCGATATCCGGGTTCTGTTATTCGCTATCCGCACCTGCCGGGTCGTCGCCAAACGCCGCCCGGATCTGGTCGGTCGAAAAGCCGCGGTGCTGCAGGAAGCGACTCTGCCGTGCCCGGTCACGATACGCCAACGACCGGGCAGGGCCGAATTTTTTCTCCCGCACGCTGCGCGCCAGGCCGATCCAGTCGGCATCGGCGGCATCCATGTTCGTGTCGATCAGGCCTTCGGCGACTCCGCGCTGCCTGAGCTCACCGCGGATTCTAATCGGTCCCTGCCCCCGGCGTACGCGGGATGCGACAAAAGCCGCGGCGAAACGATCATCGCTGATGAGACCCTCCCTGACCAGTGAGTCGATCGCGGTATCGATCGCATCGGGCTCGAACTCGCGCGCGACCAGCTTCGCGCGCAGTTCGAAGACGGAGTGCTCGCGCCGGGCGAGCAGATCCATCGCCTTGTTGCGCGGCGACGGTTCAGACTTGGTAAAACCGGTGTCAGACACCCGCGATCAGCGATTGGCTATGGCGGTGGTCAGGCCCGCTTGGCGATCGACTTGACCTCCGCCTCGTCGGCTGCCACGACATCCGCCGCATTTGCGTCCACCGGGCGCGACGGCAGCAACTGCTCGCGAATCTTCGCCTCGATCTCCTGCGCGATTTCCGGGTTGTCCTTGAGATACTCGCGGACGCTCTCCTTGCCCTGCCCGATCCGGTTGTCACCGTAGCTGTACCAGGACCCGGACTTGGCGATCAGTCCCTGGGCGACGCCCAGATCGATGATCTCGCCTTCGTGCGAAATGCCGAGGCCGTACAGAATTTCGAACTCGGCCATCCGGAACGGTGGCGACACTTTGTTTTTGACTACCTTGACGCGCGTCTGGTTACCCGTGACCTCGTCGCCCTTCTTGATCGCGCCGATGCGGCGAATATCCAGCCGCACCGAGGAATAGAACTTCAGTGCGTTGCCGCCGGTCGTCGTTTCCGGGCTGCCGAACATGACGCCGATCTTCATGCGAATCTGGTTAATGAAGACGACGATCGTGTTCGAACGCTTGATGTTGCCGGTCAGCTTGCGCAACGCCTGCGACATCAGCCGCGCCTGCAGCCCGACGTGGTGATCACCCATCTCACCCTCGATCTCGGCCTTGGGCGTCAGCGCCGCGACCGAGTCGATGACGACGATATCGACGGCGCCGGAACGCACGAGCAGATCGGTAATTTCCAGCGCCTGCTCGCCGGTATCCGGCTGGGACACCAGCAGATCATCGACTTTGACGCCGACCTTTTCGGCGTAGTCGGGATCGAGCGCGTGCTCGGCGTCGACGAACGCGGCCGTGCCGCCCAACTTCTGGCATTCGGCGATCACCTGCAGCGTCAGCGTCGTCTTGCCGGACGATTCCGGGCCATAGATCTCGACCACCCGGCCCTTCGGCAACCCGCCGACGCCGAGGGCGATATCGAGCCCCAGCGAGCCCGTTGAAATGACTTCGATGTCGCGTCGCGGCCCGGCGTCGCCCAGGCGCATGACCGAGCCCTTGCCGAACTGCTTCTCAATCTGACCTAACGCGGCGGCCAAGGCCTTCTTTCTGTTGTCATCCATGGGTGTCTTCTTGCCAAAATGTGAACGGGGAAGCTGCCACGATTATTCCACAGATCCGGATGCGGAGCAGCCTCGACTAAATGCCAGATTAAACCGGTTAAGGCTCAGGGCGTGAGCCTGCGGAAAACCGGGCCAGACGGTCGTAGCGGACGCCGTCAGCCGCGGCCACCGACTCGGCCAGCACAAACCCGGCGACGGGCCAGCGCACCGGCGCGGGCGGCGGCACATCGGGCGGCCGCCCAACCTTGCGCGCCAGTGTCAGATGCGGCGCGAACGGGCGAGGATCGTAGCCGATAGCGAGCCCATCGAGCGTCCGGCGCGTCTTGGCGACCAGCGCCTGCAGCCCGGCCGGACACGCGCCGGGGCCGAGCCACCAGACCCGCGGCCCGGGCCAGTGGCCGAACCGGTCGAGTACGAGGTCGAACGGGGGGTCGGGAAAGGACAGCGTCGCGGCCAGCCGTGCGATGGCCTCCGGCGGCTGCGCGCCGAGGAAAGCGAGTGTCATGTGGTAGTTGCGGGCCGGCACGGCCCGCGCTCCGCAGCGGCGCACCGCGCCGGCGGTCGCCGCGACGATCGCCGCGCGGGTCTCGTCGTCGGGCCACAACGCCAGGAAGAGGCGGCGCGTCACCCGTCCGCAAGGTGTCGCAGGATACCGGCCAGGGCCGCGGCGACGGTACTGCGGCGAATCGCTTCACGATCGCCGGAGAATTGCTCCTGACGAGTCGAGGACCGCGCACCGGGCCCTTCCCAGGCCAGCCACACGGTGCCGACCGGTTTGTCGGGCGTACCGCCGTCGGGGCCGGCAATGCCGGTCACGGCGACCGACACATCGGCATCGCTGATCGCGCGCACGGCCCCCGCCATGCGCGTGGCAACCTCCCGGCTCACAGCGCCGTGGGCGGCCAGCACATCCGGATCCAGCGCGAGCAGCGTTTCCTTTGCGGCATCGCTGTAGGTCACGACACCGTATTCGAACCAGGCCGAGCTGCCCGGCAGGTCGGTCAGGCATTTGGCGATCCAGCCGCCGGTGCACGACTCGGCTGTCGCCAGCCGTGCCTCGCGAGCCGTCAGCAGATGCGCGACGCGCTGCACGAGGTCGTCGATGTGTTCATCAGAATCGCTCATTCATGCTCCCGTCCGCGACCGAGTACGTCGCGATAGACCGCCAGATTACCGTCCACCATACCCTCGATGCCGAATTCGGCCGCCGCGTGTGCGGGTCCGGCCGCCGCGAACCGCGACCGCAGCCCGGCATCGCCGAGCAGCGTGTCGATGGCCACTGCCAACGCCGCAGCGTCATGCGGTGGCACCAGCAGCCCCGTCTGCCCGTCGGCGACCGCCTCGACGAGTCCGCCGGCGCGACTGGCGACGACGGGCACGCCCGCGGCCTGCGCCTCGAGCACGGCAACGCCGAGACCCTCGCGTTCGGCCGGCTGCACCAGTAATGCAAAATGCCCAATAAATCGATCCAGATCAATACGAAACCCGGCAAATTGAATCCGGTCGTCGAGCCCGAGTTCGGCAACGCGTCGTTCGAGCGACGCACGCAGCGGCCCGACGCCGAACAGGCACACGCGCAGATGCGGATGCCGGTCCCGCAACTGGTGCAGCGCATCGAGCAGCGTCCGGTGCCCCTTGCGCGGAATGAGTTGTGCGACGACGGCCACCGGAACGTCGTCCGGCTGCAGGGCGAAGGCCTCGAGAAACGCGCCCGGGGACGCGGGTTCGGCGGCAGGCGGCACGGCGCTGCGCACCAGTCGCAGCTTTGCCGACGGCACGCCGTGCGCGGCCAGACGCGCACAAATACTGGCCGAGATTGCGATGATACGCCGGTACAACATGTATTTGGCGCGACCCAGCACCGGCGTATCGGCGCTGTCGACCCGCCGCGACAGCACGGCGGGCACACCGGCGAGCCGGGCGCCGATTCCGCCGAGCGTATCGGCGCCGCGGCGGCTGTGGACGTGGACGATATCGGGCCGGAGTCGACGCACAGCGCGCGCGAATCGCCACGCAAAGCCGATATCAAGATCGCCGCGCATTGGCAGCGCATGGACCGTGATGCCGAGTTCGCCGGCCGCCCGCGCAACGTCGCTGTCGGGCGGACAGATAATCGTGCACCGATGCCCACGACGGGTCAGGCCGTCGCCAAGCCACAGAACCTGACGAGCGCCGCCGTACAGAGAACGCCCGGTTTCAAGGTGCACGATATGAATGACGGCGTCCTCCGCAACGCGGCCCGGTGAAAATATACAGGCCTGCCCGCAACAACGGTCTTCAGGTTGGGGTCAGACACCAAATACCAAGAAATTGGGGTCAGACACCAATTTCCAGACACCCACCGGGAAATTGGTGTCAGACACCATTTTTTCCCGATTAACGACGATTAACCGCGGCCAATTCTCGATTTCCGTCCAGATTTCCGAGGATTACCGAGGTCCGACCCCGGATGCCGTTTTCCCCTAAAATTCTCTGTTCGTCAAACAGCAGCGCATGCAAACGATGGCCACGGCACCCGACACACTCGTAAACGGCGGACCGGCAGATGCCGGGCATACGCCGATGATGCAGCAATACCTGCGCATCAAGGCGGAGTTTCCGGACATGCTGGTGTTTTACCGCATGGGCGATTTCTACGAGCTGTTTTTCGACGATGCGCGGCGGGTCGCCGCGCTGATCGACATCACGCTGACCGCGCGCGGCAAGTCGGCGGGCCAGCCGATCCCGATGGCCGGCGTCCCCTACCATGCCGTCGAGGGCTATCTCGCCCGGCTCGTGCGCCAGGGGGAATCGGTCGCAATCTGCGAGCAGATCGGCGACCCGAAGACCGCCAAGGGTCCGGTCGAACGCCGGGTCGTGCGCGTTGTCACCCCGGGCACGCTGACCGACGAGGCGCTGCTCGATGCGCGCCGCGATAATGTTGTCGCGGCGCTGTGCGTCATCGACCGGCGCATCGGCCTCGCGTGGATGGACCTGTCGACGGGCCGCTTCCGCGTCACCGAACTTAACGACGCGGCAGAACTGCACGGCGAACTCGAACGGCTGTCACCGGCCGAACTGCTCATCGACGAACAACTCGACAAGTCCGCGTGGCACATCGACACGGACCGTTGCCGTGAACGGCCGCCCTGGCATTTTGACCAGGAGACCGCGGTCGCCGCGCTCTGCAGCCAGTTCGGCACGCGCGACCTGGCCGGCTTCGGCTGCGCCGATCTGGGCGCGGCGATCTGCGCGGCCGGATGTCTCTTGCAATACGTCAAGGACACGCAGCGTTCCGCGCTGCCGCATATCGACGCACTGCAGCCGGTTCGGCAATCCGACGCGCTCATTATCGATGCGGCGACCCGTCGCAATCTCGAACTGGAACACAGCATGGCCGGGCGCGAGGCGCACACGGTCGCCGGCATCCTGGACCGGTGCGCCACGACGATGGGCAGCCGGCTGCTGCGTCGCTGGCTGAACCGGCCGCTTCGCGATCACGGCATCCTCAGGCAACGCTATGCAGCGCTGGCTGCGCTGCAGGCCGGCCACGACGAGGAGTTGCACGAACGGCTGACGCAGATCGGCGATCTGGAGAGAATCCTGACCCGCATCGCACTGGAATCGGCACGCCCGCGCGACCTCACGCATCTGCGCACGGCCCTGCAGCTGCTGCCGCCGCTCCGGTCCGCGCTGGGCCACTGCGACGCGGAACTGACGACCGGGCTGGCCGACGCGATGGGCAGCCATGACGCGGCGTGCGACCGACTCGAACGCGCCATCGTGGCCGAACCGCCGATGCTGATACGCGACGGCGGCGTCATCGCTACCGGCTACGACGCCGAGCTCGATGAACTGCGCGCGATCAGCGAAAACGCCGACGGTTACCTGGCAGATCTCGAGGTGCGCGAACGCGCACGCACCGGCGTGCCGACGCTGAAAGTCGGCTATAACCGCGTGCACGGTTTCTACATCGAGATCAGCAAGTCGCAGGCCGGCAAGGCGCCGGACGATTACGTGCGACGACAGACGCTCAAGGGCGCCGAGCGCTATATCACACCCGAACTCAAGTCGTTCGAGGGCAAGGTGCTCAGCGCGAAGGAGCGCTCACTGGCGCACGAAAAGCGGCTCTATCAGCAATTGCTGCAATCGTTCGCGCCCGAACTGACGGCGCTGCAGACGATGGCCCGGGCCGTCGCCGAGACCGATGTGCTCGTCAATCTCGCGCGGCGCGCCGCCACGCTGCACTGGCACGCGCCGACGTTGAGCGACCAAGCGGGCATCGATATCCGCGGCGGCCGGCATCCGGTCGTCGAGACCGTCATTGACGAACCGTTTATTGCCAATGACCTGATCCTGCACGACACACGCCGACTGCTCGTCGTGACCGGCCCGAACATGGGCGGTAAATCGACGTTCATGCGCCAGGCGGCGCTGATCGTGATCCTCGCGCACATGGGCAGCTACGTGCCGGCCGAGGCGGCAACGATCGGCCCGATCGACCGAATCTTCACACGCATCGGCGCGGCCGATGACCTGTCCGGCGGACGCTCAACGTTCATGGTCGAGATGACCGAGGCCGCGAATATTCTGAACAATGCGACCGATCGCAGTCTCGTACTGATGGACGAGATCGGCCGCGGCACGAGCACCTTCGACGGGTTGTCGCTGGCCTGGGCCGTCGCGCACCAGATCGGCGAAAAGATCGGCGCGTTCACGCTGTTCGCAACGCATTACTTCGAACTGACCGGGCTGGCCGACGAACTCGACGCCTGCGCGAACGTGCATCTGGACGCGACCGAACACGACGACGAACTGATCTTCATGCACACCGTGCGTGACGGACCCGCAAATCAGAGTTTCGGTTTGCAGGTCGCGCGACTGGCCGGCGTACCCGCTGCCGTCATCCGGCGCGCGCGCCAATACCTGACGACGCTGGAACGCCAGTCGGCGCAACAACGCGCAGCGCTGTCGCCACAGCAGGAACTCGCACTGCAGCCACCGGCCGAGGATGACGCCGTGGCCGACGATACACTCCGCGAGGCACTCGAGGCGCTGGATCCGGACGACCTGACGCCGAAACAGGCGCTGGCAGCCCTGTACGATCTCAAGAAACAGCTACAGTGATGCAGGTCGTCAGCGTCAACGTCGGCAAGGCCGCCGCGCTCGGCAACGGCCGGAACGCGGCCGAAACCGGTATCGACAAGCGCCCGGCCACCGGGCATGTGTTCGTCGACGCAACCGGGCTGCAGGGTGACGCGGTCTGCGACCGGGAACACCACGGCGGCGCGGATCAGGCCGTCTATGCGTATCGCACGGAAGACTACGCATGGTGGTCGGAACGGCTCGGCCGGGAGGTCGCGCTCGGGACCTTCGGCGAAAACCTGACGATCACCGGACTGCCGCCGGATCTGCATGTCGGCGCGCGCCTTGAGATCGGGGGTGTCACTCTCGAAGCGACCGCGCCGCGCATCCCGTGCGCCACGTTGGCCGCGCGGATGTGCGACGAGCACTTCGGCCTCGCATTTCGCCGTGCGGAACGCCCGGGTTTTTATTTCCGCGTGCTCAGCGAGGGCGATGTAACGGCCGGAGACCCGGTTCGGCTCGTCGAAACGGCGAACGGCAACGTTTCGATACTCGAGTTATTCCGGCTGAACTACGAGCCGAATCCGGCAGCCGACGCGCTGCGCCGCGCGCTGGCGGCGCCGATTGCCGAGCGCGCACGCACGAAGATTCTCAAGCGCATCGCGGCCGTCGATTGAGTGGCGATCAATCAGACTGGATCATTTACCCGGTGTCGGGTCAGGCTGCGCCCGCCGTTGGCGGGAGCGTAACGCCGGTCGCGACCGTCAGCCGTTGCGCCGCCGCCGCAACGCCCCTGCCAGACCCAGCGCCGACGCGAACAACGCCAGTGCCGGTGGCACCGGTACCGCAACGGGTTCTATCGAGAAAAACGCGCCGCCGCCCAGCGGCGCGAACGGATCCAGCCCGATGGTCGCGGATGTGTCCGGCGTCAAATCGAAGCTCAGCTGCACGCCGATCGCCGACAGGATGTCCACTGAACCCAGCAGCATCGGCCCGGCCGTGAGGCCGAGC
>JAJFJS010000125.1 GCA_021773815.1 Gammaproteobacteria bacterium | reverse complement strand
TAAGTATTGTTTGCGTGGATGCCCCCGACCCGCGCGGCGGCCAGGAAAACAAAGTCCGGCTTCTCTGCGTGCATGAACGCATCAACAGCGGATTGACTGGTCAGGTCCAGTTCCTCACGCGACTTGTTCACAATTCGTCGGCAACCGGCCAGTTCGAGTCGCCGGACGATCGCCGATCCGACCATGCCGAGGTGGCCGGCTACATAGATCTTCCCGTTGCGGATGCCGGCCGATTCGCCGATGTCTGCATTATTCATGGTAGTTGAACGTGGGGTAGCCTTCTCCGGCGATCAAGGCATCTCGCCTGGCAATCGTCAAATCCTCATTGACCATTTCTTTGACCAGGGTCGCAAAAGGAATCTTCGGTTCCCAGCCTAGCACCCGCTTCGCTTTGCTCGGATCGCCCAGCAGGGTTTCCACCTCCGTCGGACGGAAGTACCGCGGATCGACCCTGACGATGATGTCGCCCGGTTTCGGGCCGCTCTCGCTATCGGTATTGCCGGTAACACGTCCGATTCGGTCAATGCCGTCGCCCTCCCAGCTGATCCCGATGCCGAGTTCAGCCGCGGCGATTTCGACAAACTCCATGACGGTCTTCTGTTCGCCGGTTGCAATGACGAAATCATCCGGTGTGTCCTGTTGCAGGATCAGCCATTGCGCCTCGATATAGTCTTTGGCGTGGCCCCAATCCCGTTTGGCGTCCATATTCCCAAGGTACAAGGTGCTCTGCAGCCCAATCTTGATGCGTGCGAGCGCCCGGGTAATTTTGCGGGTTACAAATGTTTCACCCCGGATGGGTGATTCATGATTGAAGAGGATGCCGTTACACGCGAATAGATTGTAGGCTTCACGGTAATTTACGGTGATCCAGTAGGCGTACAACTTAGCGACGGCATAAGGCGACCTTGGGTAGAACGGGGTAGTTTCCGTTTGCGGTATCTCCTGGACGAGGCCGTATAGCTCCGACGTGGATGCCTGATAGAACCGGGCCTTGTCGCTCAATCCGAGTATTCGGATCGCCTCGAGAATTCGCAGTGGTCCGATTGCGTCGGCATTTGCCGTGTATTCCGGTGTTTCAAATGACACCGCGACATGACTCTGCGCAGCCAGATTGTAGATCTCGGTGGGCTGGATCTCCTGTATGACGCGAATCAGGTTGGTCGAATCGGTGAGGTCACCGTAGTGCAGGATGAAATGACGGTCCGAGTCATGGGGATCCTGATAGAGGTGGTCAATACGATCTGTATTGAACGACGAAGCGCGCCGCTTGATGCCGTGGACCTCGTAGCCCTTGTCCAGCAGGAACTCTGCCAGATAGGCACCGTCCTGCCCCGTGACTCCGGTGATGAGCGCTCGTTTCCCCATAGGTTTTTCCTCTTGCTGAGCCTGCCCGCCACTGATATTTTTTCGTGACGGATGCGCGGTCCTCCTCCCAGCGGGTGGAGAATAAGGCACGTGACAGCACTATGCCAATAGGCGGTCAAAGCGAATCGTCCGCCGGCAACGGCGAATGTGCGCCATGTCTCGTTTTCAGGCAGATGAAATTTTGGCAATATTCGCGAAAATTGGCGTGAAGTCACGCTATGTAATCTATTGATCTTGTACACTCTGGCCATCATCGGGATCTGGTGCCGGGTCTGAACGCGTGGTTATGTCAATACCTCATCATCTGGGGATGCGCTGGTTTTCTGATGTCCCTTAACGCGTCGCAGCGTCGGTTATGAAATGAAGAAATAGAATGAGCAATACGGATACTGTGGACCACTCTGGCTCTAAAACCTCGGTTCAGCCTGTGCCGGTGCTGATCGCATTGGCGATTGGTGCTGCGCTGCTTTTCATTTTCTGGGACGGCCTGTCGTTCATGGTCCGGTACTGGGAAAAGGAAGAGTACAACCACGGTTATCTCATTCCGTTGGTGGCGCTGTACCTGCTGCTCCTGCGGAGCGATGAACTTGCACGACTGAAGCTGTCCGGATCATGGCTGGGTTTATTCCTGGTCGTCGGAGGTGTCGTTGCCTCGGCGGTCGGAAAAATCAGCGGTACCTATCAGCTCAGTGAGTATGGATTTCTCCTGGCGCTGTTCGGTATCGTCGTCAGCGCAATCGGATGGAGCGGCTTCCGCAAGATCTGGGCGCCGTTTGTCTATTTGATTTTCATGATTCCTCTGCCGTTCTGGCTTTATCAGACCCTGTCTGCCGAACTGCAACTGATTTCTTCTGAGCTCGGTGTTGCCGTCATACGCTTGTTTGGCGTCAGCGTTTTCCTGGAAGGCAACGTGATCGATCTCGGTATTTTCCAACTCCAGGTCGCCGAGGCTTGCAACGGCTTGCGTTATCTGTTCCCGCTGATGAGTTTTGGTTTCTTGTGTGCCGCTATCTACCTGGGGCCATGGTGGCATCGCGCGCTCATTTTCTTCTCGACGATTCCGGTCACGATTTTAATGAACAGCTTTCGGATCGGGGTAATCGGTGTGCTCGTCGACAATTTTGGCATCGAGCAGGCCGAGGGATTCCTGCATTATTTCGAAGGCTGGATTGTTTTCATGGCATGTGTGGCCATCCTGTTTCTCGAAATGATGCTTCTCGCCAAGCTCGGCGGGCAGCGGTTGGCACAGGTTTTCGACGTGGATGTGCCGACGATGGCATCTGCCAGGAAGCTGCTGCCGGAAAATGTCGGGCGACAGTCTTTGGCGTCCCTTGGAATTCTGGCGGCCGGCGCCGTGGCGACGTTGAGTTTGCAGGGGTATCAGGATTTGATTCCCGACAGGGAGCCATTTAATACCTTTCCGTTGGCTATTGGTGACTGGGCCGGAAGAGACTCGGTGATTACCGATGCCGGCGTGCTCGAGAGCCTGGCGGCGGATGATTATTTTCTGGCCGAATATCGCAGCCGGGACGGTAGTGACTCAATTGGCCTTTGGATCGCTTACTACGAAGAACAGAGGCGGGGGAATGCCGTGCATTCTCCGAAGGCCTGTTTGCCGGGTGGCGGTTGGCAGATCGAGTCACTGAAGGGTTACCCGCTGCGCGGCGTCGGGCCGAATGGCGAGGACCATGTCATTAATCGTTCGGTGATCGCCAAGGGCGACATGCGGCAGCTGGTCTATTACTGGTTTGTCGAGCGGGGACGCGTGCAGACCAATGAGTATGCCGTGAAGTGGTACATATTCTGGGATGCGTTGACGCTCAACCGCACAGACGGTGCCTTGGTGCGTGTCACGACGTTCGTGCCTGATGTCGAGCAATTACCGGCGGCCGACGCCCGTCTCGAGGCGTTTATCAGGGACCTGAATCCCAGGCTTGCTTATCACTTGCCACAGGTGGATGCGACGTTCGAGGGAGCGAGTGCTAGCATCGTCGACTAGTGCTATCAACCGAGATTCGTCGAACGGAGTGTGTCTGTCGGTTTGCCTGTTTAACAGCTCGACTGAATATTCCTTATGAGCGAGATGAACGGACATATTCCGCGGTCAGAGAGTGCCAACAGGGTTGCTGTAATCATCCCGGTATTTAACCGGAGAGAGACGACGCTTCGATGTCTGGCTGCCCTGGCCAAATTGTCGTGGAGTGATGCCAATGCAAGCATTGTTGTTGTCGATGACGGTTCCACCGATGGCACTGGCGATACCATACGGCAATCGTTCCCCGATGTAGTCGTATTGCAGGGCGACGGGGGTCTCTGGTGGACTGGCGCCATCAATCTTGGTTTGAAATATGCCGTTGAAAATAACTTCGACTTCGTTTTGCTCCTGAATGACGATCTCGAGTTTTCGCCGGATTTCTTTTCCGTGCTGTGGCTCTCTTCGAAAAAATACCCGTGTGCTTTGGTCAGCAGCATAAAGCTATCCAAGGTAATGGATGATGATGTTGTAGTGACAGCCGACTTCCATTCTTCCGGGTTCTTGCGTGAGATTCAAAATCCGCATTTGGGAATGCGTTATAGAGAAATTTCCGATGTCGATATGATCGAGTGTGATCTCTTGACTGGCGCATCCTTATTGATTCCAGTTTCGGTAATTCGACAGATTGGATGGATGGATGATGCGAGGTTTCCGCACAATTGGGGTGATTTCGAATATACGTTAAGGGCCAGTCAGCAGGGTTACCGGTGTTTCGTAGCCACTAGGTCGATGATTTACTGCGACATGGATAACCCAAATTATCACTATCGGTTCTTTGTAGAATCGACTAGAAAAGAGTATCTGGTTCATCTATTTGATAACCATCGCTATAACTATGGCTTTGGACGAATACTGGCGATGGCATTTATGCACCGGCCTTGGTATCTGGCGGTACTACTGTATACGAGGAGGTTATTCGGATTGCTGAGATCTACTGCTATCAAGCTGGTGATGCCGCAACGGTTTATCGAGCAACGGTACAAGCGGACTAACGTATAGCTTTGTATTTGCAATCATCAAAGCGTTTAACCCGAAGTTCTCCTGCCACCTTTCTTATAAAGACGCGAAGTTCAAACAGTCAGCCAATGCGATGGCAGACGATTAGATCGGTCAGGGGCCGTCGTCTGACAAGCCGGGTTCATCGTGTATTGACGCCGCCGCCCGCTCCGCAGCGATTTCCGTTTGCGGCGCAGTCATGTGCCCGCCCACAATAAATCCCTCTGCGATATCCAGCAGCCCCCCGAGCCAGTCCATCGGTTGCCCCGTGTTTTCATACGGCGACAGCATTTCATGCGGCACATTCTTGGCCAGCTGGTGCAGCGCTAGCGGGCCGAAGTTCTCCTGTCGCGCGGCAAACTTTTGGATCCGTGAGTTGCTGACGTATTTTTCGTCGCCGGCGATCACGAACTGGATCGGCAGCGACGGCGGGCGAGCCGCATGAAGTCGTTCATTGAGCGACTCGAGTTCCAGCAGCGCTACGGTATCGCGGAGCCGGTAGTCGCAGAATCCCGCCCGGCCCATCGACTGCCAGTCGTGGCAGTGTCGGCGAATGCCGCCGGGTTTGACGACCAGGTTGCGCAGTCCTGCTATACGACCGAAAACGGCGACCGCCAACTCGGCAATGCCGCCGCCGCGGATCGCCAGCATCGGGCTCAGTAACAGCGCCCGGTTGTACAGGTCCGGTGCGTTGAGTAACGCGTTCAGCGCGACCGCGCCGCCGAGCGAGAACCCGACGACGATTTTCTGCCCCGGACTTCGCGCCATGACGCGATTGATGTCGGCCGCGAACGTCACGTAACGATTCTCGGCTTCCCCCGCCTGCGGTAGTTGCGACAGATCGTCCCCGCCATCCGCGGCGGCCGGCATGCCGTGCCCCGGATGCAGGGGCAGCAGCACATCGAAACCCTGCGCCGCGACCCGCTCCGCCAGCATGAAAAACTGCTGCGGACAGCCGCCGTAGCCGTGGAACATCACGACTGCGCCGCGACGATCAATGGCCGGATTCGCCGGCACGCGCCGGGGGACGCAGTCGCGCTGGCGTGCGAGCGTATTGACGGTATCGGTATAGGCCCGCCATTCGGCCAGGTAGGCCGGCAGGTCCTGCGGCGCGCCCGGCGCTTGCGGCGGCAGCGGCAGGTGTCCCGCGCAGCCTGCGATGATCAGGACCGCGGCCGGCCAGAGGTGCCGGATCACGTCCGGGAGGCTGTGGGTGCGGCGTGGCGCCGCCGTATTCGTTCGCACGATGGTATTTGCGGTGCCTGCTGGTCGTGGATCGATTCCGCCGCGGCAGCATACCTTACAATGCAGGGCCGGCCGGCACGAGATGGGGCCGGTTTTACGACTCGCCCCGGGGTGCGCTTGCGCCGACCCGGGTTTCTGCCGGCGTTCCCGGCCGGATGAAGTGAACGGCGCGACACGGGACCCATACATGCAGCAGTCCAGCACATTACTACAGGCCTTGGCCGATCTCCTCGGCGCGGAGCATTTGCTGACCGACGACGAGTCGCGGACCTTCTTCTCGACCGATGTGTTCCGCCAGGCCGACGAACTGGCGCTGGCTGTCGCTCAACCGGGCAGCGTCGAGGAGTTGCAACAGCTCGTTCGCGTCTGCGCCGAACACCGGGCGCCGATGGTCGTGCGCGGCGGCGGTGCGTCGTATACGGACGGCTACCTGCCGACGCGACCGGGCACAGTGCTGATCGATACATCGCGGCTGAACCGGATCGACGTCAACGCCACCGACATGACGGTGACGGTAGAGCCAGGCGTCACATGGGCGGCGCTGTACGAGACTCTGTCGCAGCAGGGCCTGCGGACGCCGTTCTGGGGGCCGTTTTCGGGTCTGGCCGCGACCATCGGCGGCGGCATGTCCCATTACGCCGTGAACTACGGTTCAGGGCTGTATGGCGTGTCGGCCGAGTCGCTGACCGGCATGGACGTGATCCTGGCCAACGGCGACCTCATCTCGACGGGTTCAGGCGGCGGGGAGGGGCATTCGCCGTTTTTCCGGTTCTACGGGCCGGACCTGGCGGGCCTGTTCGTCGGCGACGCCGGTGCGCTCGGCATCAAGGCGCGCTTCACGCTGCGCCTGATGCAAAAGCCCGAGGGTTTTGCGGCCGCATCGTTCGGCTTCCCGGACGGTGAGAGCTGCCTGAATGCGCTGATCGAGACGGCCAGGCTCGGGGTCGTCGCGCAGAATTTCGGGCTGGATCCGCGTCAGCAGAAGACCGCGCTGACGGAGATGGAATCGAAGAGCCCGGTGGATGCAGCGCTGACGGTGCTCAAGTCGTCGCGCAACCCGGTCGACGGTGTGCTGCAGGTCATGAAGATGGGCCTGGCCGGCCGCAACTTCCTGAAAAACGCCGTGTACTCGGCGCATTTCAGCACGGAGGGGCTGACGAACGCCGAGGCGCGCTACAAACTGGCTGCCGTGCGCGAGATCGCCGTGCGCTACGGCGCCGAGGTCGCCAATTCCATCCCGGCGTTTTTCCACGCCGCGCCGTTCATGGAACTGACGCCGATCCTCGGCCCGAACGGCGAGCGCTGGAAGCCGACGCACGGCGTGCTGCCGTTCTCGCGGGTACATCAGCACCACGCGGACTTCGAGGCGTTGCTCGACGAGTACCGTGAGCGGATGGGTCAGCATCGGGTGCAGCTGACCCGGATGTTGATGTCGTTCAGTACGCATTGTTTCATCTATGAGCCGACGTTCCTGTGGGAGGACGAGCGCTCGATC
>JAJFJS010000124.1 GCA_021773815.1 Gammaproteobacteria bacterium | reverse complement strand
TCTGGGTGCAGCCGGCCGCCGGCGATGCGGGCGGTGCGGCCGGCGCGGCCGCGGTCGCCTGGTATGAACATGGCGGGGCCGCGCGCACGACGAACGGCAGTGACGCGATGCGCGGTTCGTACCTCGGGCCGCGCTTCGGTGCGGATGAGATTCGTCGCCAGCTCGATGCGCACGGTGCCGTTTACGAGGAGGTGGATGACGCGCAGCTGATGCCGCGCCTGGCCGGGATCCTCGAACAGGAGAACGTCGTCGGCTGGTTCCAGGGGCGAATGGAATTCGGGCCACGTGCACTCGGCGGCCGGTCGATCATCGGCACGCCGAAGAGCGAGAAGATGCAGACGACGATGAACCTGAAGATCAAGTACCGCGAATCGTTCCGGCCCTTCGCGCCGGCGGTGCTCGAGGAACGCGTCGGAGATTATTTTGTGCATGAGGGCGAGAGTCCCTACATGCTGATCGTCGCCCCGGTACGCGAGGAATTGCGCATCACGCTGACCGCGGAGCAGCAGAAGCTGTTCGGCGTCGACAAACTCAAGATCCGGCGCTCGGAGTTGCCGGCGATCACGCACGTCGATTATTCTGCGCGCGTGCAGACGGTGAGCGCCCGGACCAATCCGCGGTTCCATGCGCTGCTCAAGGCCTTCGACGACCTGACCGGTTGTGCCGTGCTGGTCAATACATCGTTTAACGTTCGCGGCGAGCCGATTGTCTGTACGCCCGAAGATGCGTACCGTTGCTTCATGCGGACGGAAATGGATTATCTCGTTATCGAAAACTTCATCCTCGAAAAGCCCGGGCAGCCGCACTGGGAGCAGGATGATTCGTGGAAGACCGAGTTCGAACTGGACTGATATTCATGAGCGATCACGTCATACCGGAACTCGACCGCAAGGGCTTGCGTGAATTCGGCCTCGTCACGGGGGCGATCGTCGCCGGCCTGTTCGGGCTGTTTTTCCCGTGGCTGCTGGAGCGGTCGCTGCCCGTCTGGCCATGGGTAATCTGTGGCGTACTCGGCGTGTTTGGTCTGGTGGCCCCGATGGCGCTGCGCCCGGTCTACAAGATCTGGATGCGTTTCGGCCTGATCATGAGCAAGATCATGACGCCGCTGGTCATGAGCATCGTGTTCTACCTCGTCATCACGCCCACCGGGTTGATTCGCCGGGCATTGGCGAAGGATTCCTTGGCGCGGTCGTTCAGTGACGCCGACAGTTACCGGGTGCCGAGCAAGAAAGCCCCCGTGGAAAACCTGGAGAAACCCTACTGATGATTGATTTTCTGAAGGACCTGTGGGGGTTCATGCGCGAACGGAAGAAATTCTGGCTGGCGCCGATCATACTGGTCATGGTGCTGCTCGGCGTGCTGATCGTCGTGTCGCAGGGTTCCGCCGTCGCGCCATTTATCTATACGCTGTTCTAGCCCGGCGGGTTGGAATTAAGGGGACAGGGCCGTGAAAGTGGTGTCTGACACCAATTTTGGAGACCAATTTCGGGGTCCGTTCATTCAACTGCCCGCCGGAATAATTGGGAAATTAAGGGTCCCCTAAATTTCCGTCAGCGCAACTGCGTTTCGGGCACCGGGCCGAAATACATCTCGAACCCGGCGCCGATACCCAGGTTCATTTCGCGGCGCTCGTCGAGCGTGAAGCGGGGCCAGGTCACGCTGTTGACGACCTCGAAAAACAGCCAGTCACGCAGGACACGCTGGCGGTAACGTACCTCGACGCCGTAGTTCTGCAGGCCGACGTCGGCTCCGGTTTCGCCCTTGATGAACGTGTGGTAGCTGAGCGCCCTGCGGTTCGCCAGCGCGCTGTACAGCGACAGATAACTGACCCACGCGACTCCCTCGACCTCATTGTCCTGGGAGATATTGCCGCTGTTGGACCAGCGCAGCATCATCCGGTCAGATAGCAGTTGATCGATATCGGTTGCCAGCGTTGCGCCGACACCTTCCTCGGATTTCCAGTACACGACCGGCCGCAGGTGCAGCAGCGTCGAATTGCTCAGTTCCCACGCCCTGCGGTAACGGGCCTTGAGATACGGCTCGGGCGGCGCGCGCACCTTGATGCCCGCGCTGAAGTCGAGACCGCGCCGCAGGCCGGTGTCACGCTGGTAGCCGAGCCCGATCAGGAACGAATCGTCCTCGACGCGGTTGAAGTTGCTGGGGATCGAGTCCGATGGTGTCTCGCGTTCCTCGATGAAATCCTTTTCGTCACCGCGACCGACAATAATGTTGGCGCGGTCCCTGAGCGCCGGCAGCGCATACTTGGCGCGAAACCGGAGCTTCGGGTCGAAACCGTCGCGCTCGTCCCAGAAACCGCTCAGTCCGACGCGGCCGAACGTGTTCGCCGACGCTGCGTCATAGCGACGATCGCCGAAGAATCCGTCGAACCAGGCCACCGTGCCGCAGACGGTTTCGTACACCTGCTTCTGACTGCGGTCCAGCCAGTTGGAAGCCTCCTCGACCGAGTCGGTGCACGGATTCGATTCGGCTTCGGTCGGCGCATCGGATATGCCGTCGGTCGTCGCGGCTGTTTGTCGTTCGGCGTCGGCGGTTGCCGATGCGGTCGGCGGGGGCGACAGGCGTTCCGGTGTGTCCGGTGTAACGGTGGGTGGCGTACCGGTATCGACCGTTGCCGAATCCGGGTCGGGCTTATTTCCGTCACCCAATATCGCGCATCCGCCACCGGTCAGTATGCACAGAGCCGGTATGACGATCAGGCGATACGCGAAGATCCGTCCCATACGCTGATTCTAGCCCGAAAATCTCCCCGGCCGTCCACCGATGGGTCCGCAGTTGGCAGCACGAATCGTCGCGTGATTTCGTCGGTGCCCGTTTCGGTGCCTGCGTGTCGGCGGCCGATCTTCAG
>JAJFJS010000123.1 GCA_021773815.1 Gammaproteobacteria bacterium | reverse complement strand
CGATGGGCAATCTGTGCCACCGTCACACCCGGTCGGCTCGCTTCGGCGACAACGCGCTTCTTAAAGGTATCGCTCCATCGGCGACGTGAACTTCTCGATCTTGATGCCATGAGGGTCCCGCCCGATTAAATCTAGACGTACATCATGACTGGGGAGGTCAGGTCGCGTAAGGCGGTGCAGACCGGACGCTCTGATGTCCTTTTTCAAGTTATTTTTGCGCGTTTGATCTCCACAACGTTTCTCTACGCTGTGGTTCATTCCGTTGAAGCGCTCATAGGTGGAGGCGAGGCCTTAAGACGTCGGTGCTCATGCTCTGATGCGCGGGTTGATTACCGCATGTCCGTTTGTGCGTCTCGGGGCTGTCCCTGTCTAACTGCGGGCGTCGGCGTATATACCGGCCACAAAGCGTCCGTCGGGCATTCCCCTGCCGTGGTCCTCGCCCCCGCCTATGAGTGCGTCTGTTCACTTGAGTGCAGTTATGCTTCGTTCGGCATGCTGCGTCGGGCGATGTCCCACATGAAGCCAACAAGCTCCCGTGCAACTGCCGTTGTTGCAACAGTAGATTTCTTACCGGATTTTGTGAGACGCCGATAACGTCCGGTCAATCGAGATTGCGCTTTCCACGCGATATCTTGGATCTCCGCTGAGACTTTCCTATGCTGATAGAGTTGCTTGGCGCCGACGCGCGGAGCCCAGCGATATGCCCAGGCGCCTTCGATCAAAGTACGGCGAACCCGCGCATTGCCCGATTTCGTGATGCTCCCGCGTTGCGTTTTCATCCCCGTTGAATATTCACTTGGAACGAGGCCAAGAAAAGCCATGAGTTGTCGCGGATGCTCGAAGCGCCGTACATCACTGACTTCCGTCATGAAAGTTACAGCACCAATAAGTGCTACGCCTCGAAGAGATTGCAGGGCTTCCACAACGCTGCCCAACGACCAGCCCGGAACAAGTTCCTCTATTGCCGTCATCAATCGCTCCACGCGTTCGCGCGCATGTCGTTCGGCTAATATCATCTCCTGCAATGCAATCTGATGCCCCGGATGATCAAAACTTTGTTGCTGAGCCACCTCTGATGTCGTGCACCCCAGGTCTTCTTGCCCGGATAGGAACGTCCATGCTTGAGCATGAGCGAGCTAATCATCTGACGTTTGCAACGTAAATCTTCGACAGCGCTTTGCCGAGCACGAACAAGATCACGCATTGCTTCATGAGTTACGTCAGGCACCCAGATCGCGGTTAGTTCCCCTGCCCGCAATAATCGTGCAAGCCGCACGGCATCACGACGATCTGTCTTGATGCGATCCCCTGGGCGAACCGGTGTAAGGGATGGCGCAACAACAATGCATGAATGACCAAGTTCCATCAATTGTCGATAAAGACCATATCCCGTCGGTCCCGCCTCGTAGCAGAAGTGAATGCGCTCGTAGGTCTTTGATAACTTCTTCACAAGCCGTCGAACAGCTTCCGGAGTTGCGGTTATCGTTCCAAAACTGCGCACCTCACCTGAACGACCGCATTCCGCGATCGCAATCGCATGCCCCGCTTTGGCAACGTCAATTCCGACAAAAACTTCCTTGACCCGTTCTTTCATGATCCAACCTCCTGGCATTGAAGATCAGCTCAGACTGAGCAACCCTCCAACAATTCGCCAGTGCTTGGCAAAGTCTATCCACTGGTTCCAAAAGGACATACGGTCTAACGGTTGATACTCAAGAGTGGCCTTCTTACAAAATTTCTGCCGACATCCAGGGCACTTATAGCACGGCGATTGTGTGTAACTTGATGGCACAAGTACCCAATCTTCGAGCCGATCGCCCGGAGCAACGCATTCGTGCTCGACCTTTTTGTGGTTGATCCGCCAGCCTTCTACTCGGAGCAGTTCGCCAACCTTGCGATAGCCGTAGCGGCCATACTGCTTCGCTAAACGGATCAAAGCCAAGCGCAGCTTGTCATCATCTTGAGGTGCTGAATGCTGAATGGTTCACGAGCATCGACCAGGCCCGCATTGTCATCACTCAGTGGCTGCGCCAGTACAATCACACCCGTCCGCATCAGGCGCTCAACATGCGCCCGCCGGTGCCAGAAACTCTAAATCGAAGTGGCCCATAACGAGGGGGCTGGACACCAGGAGGACCTAAGGCGAAGTTGGGAAACAGTGACTCTATCCCAATAAATAAGACCAATTCACCTAAGCGGCTCGAAGCGTCCCAAACCAAAATGCGCACCGTAGCCAATCGCGAGCGGGCCTTCGACGGCTTCGCCAAACTCAATCGTTGGAAACGCAGCGACTGCGTCGACTGCTGGTAACAAACCAGCGCTGCCGTTCTTACGCTGCATCAAGAAATCAGATGCCATAACCAGATCATTGCCGATCCAGCGCGTTGGCTGCCAAGAAACAGAAACTGGGCTTGGCAAACCGCGCAGGCTAATGACCGCGAATTCTCATGTCATAAGTAAGTTGCTGCAACAAGACCTAGGAGCTCACAGAGCGCCGCCTGATCTCTGACCTTAGAACTTGTCATTGCAATTACATTTGCCGCTCTTGAGCATTCCCTGGTCCTGCAATCGAACGCCGGTGCTCTTTGCGTTGTCTTCCTGAAACAACGGAAATACTTGACCCGGCTTTCTCAAGAAAACTACCGAGGCTTTGCCGAGTAGGACACGCCTACTGCTGTCGCCAGCCCGTGCGTCATCGTTATAATCTCAATACCGGTATTTTTCGTCCAACCTAAAAGCAATTTTCTTTTGTGTAACGCGAGCTTAGCGATTGCGACATGGAATAGAGATAAGACGGATTCTATAGATCGACCCCAAGTCTCCGTATTTCAAGAAAACACATGCTCGCCGTTTCTTCGAAGGCCGCTGTCTTCTTTTCGATTCTTCGTCGCAGCTTTAACGGTCTCAAGAATTGAATCTTGAGATCGCTGCATTCATCAATGCCCCTTCAAAAAATAGTCGTCTAACGGCCCGCAAAGAATTCTCCTCTGACACACCTATGGAACTCTTATAAAAGTAGTGAGGTGAATAGCACGTTCACCTGGCACCCACTTCATGAGTGAGGTGAATGAACCGTTGGGAGGGCAAAAAGTGCTCTAAACATCTTCGTTCACCTCACTAATTGGACTGCGAGTGGTCGATCGGATTTCGTTCACCTCACTGTCCACTCTTCTAGATTCACCGATGCTAATGAACTTTTCGTCCGTCGGCGTTGGCAGCCGGTGATCCTTCATTTCAGTCTGGTGTAGCGCTACTAACTGTTGCCAATTCATATTTGGTGGCGGCTTGATTGCATAAGCCATTCCAATACCGCCTTCAGGATTACGAACGTTCCTTGCTTTGATTAGGTAACCCTGGTTTTGTAATTGGCACATTAGAACTTTTATATTGCCATGAGGAATATCGAGTTTCTTTGCAATTGACTTGTAGGAAATCCAAGCGAACCCGCCATACTGGTGGTTTATTTTTTCAATGATTACATCGAGCACCCGTTGTGCTTGAGGCGAGAGTGCGCTTTTATGGAAACCATGCCAGCGAAGTGCCTCTCTGCTAGCACCAAAAGCAATGACGTCCTGAGGCAGAGATTCGGCAGCATCTTTAATTGGACCTGTGAGGGCCAAAGGCCGTTCTTGAACATTTCTCGCCCGCTTTCCACTGAGCGTCGGCCAGCGTTTCAGCGATTTTTCAAAGCCTGCCTCAGCGGCCTCGTGGATGATTGAAGCAACCGTTTTTAATGACCCTGTGAGGGTTTCCAGACGATCCCATTCGTCCTGTTGTTGGCGCGTTGCATTAAATTTTTCTGACCCCGTAAATACAGAACCAAGATACTCTCCGCCGCCAGCCCAAACATCCCATAATTTCCTGACCTGACCTGCCTTAGGATGAGTGCCGGCAAAAGATTTAAGCGCTCTTCCAATAACCCACCATTGGGATTCACATTCTGAACTAAGATACGTCAGTGCTTCAGCAATGCGACGGAGCTCCAATTCATCGCCGTCCCAGCATTGTGTTGCTTCGTAGCGCTTCTGATCCGCAATCTTTTGGGCTTGCGCTTCCTGACTGGCAATTGACGTTCCTTCCTTGAAGCTAGCCGCAGCATGCTTCTGTCTTTTCCCCTTCGATTGCCGCGGGACTGCGAACGCGGCACGCAGTTCTTCAATTTTTGAGACCGTCAGGATCGGAAGATCGGCAAGTGGTACAATTAACAAGCTATGCAGTGGGCTCCGCCAAGAGTAAGGACGTTTGGTATCCGGGTGTATTGTCGGCCAAATTGCAGCCTGCTGGTGCCAAGCCAGAATTTCCAAGTCTCCGTTTGTGTCTCGGCCAGATATTCTGTCCTCGCGTCGGTTACTGCCATGCTCACAGCGAAAAAATGCTTTTAAGCCTTTGCGGCCAATAACGGCTGGAGTTTCAATCTCAAAAAGAGAAGGCAAAATCTCTTTCAACCTCGTAATTTTGCCTTCGTTGGCGGAATCATAAAGATCAAAATCAACGTCGACGCAGACCAACCCATTTGTCATCACGACTCCTACGCCCGCAAGTTCAACTCCACGATAGCCAATACCATGTATGTCGATCCAACCCTGGCGTTCTGCCTCATCAACTGGCAGTGACTTTTCACAAAACACATCCTGCCAGCGTCTCCATCGTGGACCTTTATCCCCGGCAAGCGGAATGGGCACGTACCCTCTAGATATCAGCGATGACGCTACTTCATGAAAAGCTTTATTTACCCGCTTGTCCTTGGCCTTCTTGGGCTTCTCCTCGCGTGCACTTGGGCCATTGTTTTTCAACCGAAGACCTTTGCGAACTAAACTCGCTGGTTCGTGAATTTTAAGCTGACGAATTTTGGGCATTTCAATTTATCCGCATTTTTGCTCTACATCATTCGGCATGACGTAGAGTTGGATTGGGGTAGGCGCTTGATCGGCATTTGGCACAGCACAGCGGTCCGCAGTCGAAACTTCGACGTCGCTCAAACAAGCTCTCAATTTTAGAGATTCAGACCAGCTCGCTCACGTGAACAAAGTGACTTGGTGGTCAAGACGGTGTGAGATCTAGGCACTGCGCTTCTGCGCCGCCCTCCACACTTCAATTTCGTTTTCTGGCCACGCGACACGTCCAGGCGAGATTCTAAGAGGTGCTGGAAATTTCCCGTCACGTATCAGCCGCCAGACTGTCGACCGGCTTAGGGGAATGCGACGACGCAGTTCCGACCATTCGATAAGGCGCGGCTCAGCATCTCTAAATTCAGTGGTTGTTGATTGTATCGCCATGGTGTTGATCCTTTCGCGACTCTGCGCGGTTCATAGGTCATCAATGGCATTCAATTAATTCGAATCGGTCAATCTCCGCGCGGTACACAAATCGAGAAGCTGTGTACCCCATCAAGTTTTCTTGCCTTTGTCCGCCCCAATCAATTCGAGATAAGCGGCGCATTGTTTAACTGCCCCAAGTCCATGCCACTGGTCGTTGTAATCCACGTAGGATTTGCTGGCCGAATCTCGGGACGCGTCAATGCGAAAGGGTTTGACCCCTCTTCCAGTTAAACTTGCTGTCCGCAGACAAAGTTGGAAGTCACTTCGGCGGTCCTTGTTCTGCTGCTTCCGCCAACGATCTAGACCGTTTTTCTCAATGCTGAGACATGCTAATACCGCAGCCTCCGCTTCCGTTTTTTTCGCGTAAGCGCCTGATGCAACTAAGTACTCGATTGCCGTGAACGCCACGCCACGAAGTACTAGGACCGAATGCGCTTTCTCAGGTGGATGCACAGCTGGGCTTGGCACAACAAGCCAAGGGTGGACTTGTCCGAATTGATGATCTTTAAGTGCAATAGCGATGTGATAGAGGTAAGGATCATTAGAAAATGCAGCGAGTTGTCCGGCCAACACCGACGCTCCCTTTAGTCCAGTCCTGGCGGTCGTTTCGGGAGTTTCGCCGTCAACTTTGAAGATTGCAGCCTTTACACGACGTCGCTCTTCCGCCCCCAAGCGGAGCGCTTCGACGCCGTCCTTATTCGCGGCGTTAGAAATATCGCGTCCAACCTGCAAGTCGATCCAGTCTTGTGCAGCATTAATAAGTTGCCCAGCAAACTGAAGCGCTCCAATTTCAAGCTGTAACCCCGATGCGGTATTCGTAAATAACTGATCAACACGAGCATGAAGTTCGAGACGCAGGCGGTTCAAGTCTTCTTCATCCAACGCCACTATCTGTAGCTCCTATCCACTCGCGCTTGGCGGCAAAGTTTATGCTGGGCTGGTTGGTTTTCGCTTCTCGTCGATAAGCCTAGGTTCTTTTTACCAACACCGCTCAGTAAGGCGTAACTGGTAGCTTTGGATGGAAGTGGATATTTGGTGCTGCAAGCAAACAGAACGGTTCCGCTTGGGCCAATTATGGGCCAAATACCTGACATCGATTGTTTGCACATCCAGCTAAGTCATTGAAAAGAATGGTGCACCGGAAGGGATTCGAACCCCTGACCCCCAGATTCGTAGTCTGGTGCTCTATCCAGCTGAGCTACCGGTGCCTGAGGCCAGTTTTTTTGGGGTCTTGCTACAAGTCCAAGTGGACGTGAGCTGCCGCAACGGGCCTCAGCGGCGGGTAATTTCGCCGCGAGAGCGCTACTCCTAATAGCAGTCGCATCGGAGCGCAAGAGCATTAAATGACCGTTGGCGATGTTTTCACTCCGACGCCCTGGAAGTTGTGCTCACATGTGCCCTCCCTCAACGAACCTGGCCCACGTCGACGTATCAACGCTACCGTCCTTTGACGGCAATCTGATCGTGCATTGAATGTCGAAATTGTCTGCGCAATCCGAAGGTTGGAAAAGGGCACACAGCACAGAACTCCGGACACCTAGGCCGCCGAGCGGTCAGGAATTGTGATCAAAAATGCCGCACCTGTATCCATGTCCAACAA
>JAJFJS010000122.1 GCA_021773815.1 Gammaproteobacteria bacterium | reverse complement strand
TGCCGCGAAGATCGGCCCCCAGAGATTAGCGTGCCGCACTTTGGTGGTTGCGGCGTTCCACACGGGTGTCGATGGTCTTTGGCGTCGGGTTCCCCTCGGAAACCTTCAGCCGCCCGAGCCACGTAAACGCGATGCCCGCATAAGATTCAAGCGGCGTTTCCGAGGGGAACCCGACGCCAAAGACCGATTCAGCGCAAAAGGTGAATTCATGACTGCCCGAGAACGCATAAGCTTGCCCAATGATCTATTTGCGGTGATATTCGGAAACCGCCGACTCGGCAAGACCGCGATATCAGATACGATGATGCGGGAAGACGGCATCTGTCCCCTGAACCGTACTCCCGGCCTTCGCCCTGACAATCTGCCCCGAAGTTGGCACCGGCGCGCTGTGGCCGCAAAACCCGGCACCAGGTTCCGCTGTTGCATAGGTTCTGCGACACGCTTCACACTAAAGGCTGGGCGATCAGACATAATCCGGCGAGCAGGAACGACTTTGTCGCGACAACGAATCCCGTGGATATAGCATTTGCCGAACAGACAATTCAGGGCCAGCTGAAGGCTTCGCTGGAAGGACTGAGCCGCCCGCTCGCGACCGACACGTCGCGGCGCCTGCAGCGGCTCGTCGGCCTGTTCCGCGGGCTGATCGCCGTCGGCCTGTTGTTGACAGGGCTCCTGTTCACGGATCCGCCGGTGCTCGGCGAACGCTACCCGAGCCTGTTCACCACCACGGCCGCGATTTACGCGCTGCTGGCCTGGATCAGCCTGTGGTACATGGTACGCAGCAAGGATCCGGGCACCGCCCTCATCCCGATCCAGTTGTTTGCCGACATCCTCGGCATCTCCGTCATGATGCACGCCAGCGGCGGCATCTCCAGCGGCATTGGCGGCCTGCTCGTGGTCTTCATCGGCGCCGCCAGCCTGACACTGCACAGCCGCCACGCCTATCTCGGCGCCGCCGTTGCTGCGCTGGCGATTCTCGGCGAACAATCAGCATCGTTCATCCTGGACCTGAGCCCGGCCAACGCCTTCATCCCCGCGGGCGTGCTCGGCGCCATCATCTTCACGATCGCCTCCGCGGCCAACCCGCTCGCACGCCGGCTGCTGGAGAGCGAGGCACTTGCCCTCCAGCGCGGCATCGACCTGGCGAACATGGCCCAGCTCAACGACTACATCATCCAGCATCTGCGCGAGAGCATCGTCGTTGTCGATGCGACCGGGCACATCCGCCTGATCAACCAGTCGGCCGCCGAACACCTCGGCGCCGATCGCCGCCAGACCGGACGCAGCCTCGCCGCGGTCGCGCCCGACCTGCACCGCATCGTGCTCGGCTGGCGCGCCAAGGACGCCAGCGATGGCGCGCCGCGCTTGCTGACATCGGCGGACGGCTCGACGCAGATCAACGTACATGTTGCGCCGCTGGTCGGCCGCGACGACGGGCCGGTGCTGATCTTCCTCGAGGACACGAGCCTGATCGCCGAGAAGGTCCAGCAGACCAAGCTCGCGGCACTCGGCCGCCTGAGCGCGAGCATCGCGCACGAAATCCGCAACCCGGTCGGCGCGCTGAGCCACGCCGGCCAGCTGCTCGCCGAATCGCCGCTGGCCGGCGAACTCGAGCAGCGCCTGATCGATATCATCGGCACGAATTCCAAGCGCGTCAGCGAGATCGTCGATAACGTCATGCGCCTGTCACGCCGCGAACCGACAAACCCGCAGCCGATCGCGCTGACCGAATGGATCGGGACGTTCATCAAGGAATTCACATCAACCCTCGAAGTGCCCGACGACCGTTTCGAGATCGTCTGCCCCGAGGAACTTGAAGTCCAGATGGACCCCGGGCATTTGCATCAGGTCTGCTGGAATCTCTGCGAGAACGCGCTGCGCTACGCCGATCCGGTCGGCCGCTGCGAGGTCATTACGGTCACCTGCGGGCGGCTCAGCGGCAATCGCAGGCCGTTCCTCGAGATCGCGGACCGCGGGCCGGGCATCCCTGACGACATGCGCGAGCAATTGTTCGAACCGTTCGCGACCGGGCGGATCGGTGGCACGGGCCTCGGCCTGTTCATCTCGCGCGAGCTGTGCGAATGCAATCGTGCGACGCTGCTATACGAGCAACGACGCGGCGGCGGCGGCGTTTTTCGCGTTGTGTTTGCCGATCCGAAGCGCTGGGGAACCATCTCGTGAGCCGGCCGCTGGCATTGATCGTCGATGACGAGCCGGACCTTTGCGAACTGCTCGCACTGACGCTAAACCGGATGCAGATCGACGCCGAGACTTGCGGTGACGTCACCTGTGCAAAGCAGAAGCTCACCGCGACGCGCTTCGACCTGTGCCTGACCGACATGCGCCTGCCCGACGGCGACGGGCTGGAACTCGTCGCGTGGATGCAGGCCGGCGGCATCACGACGCCGGTCGCCGTGATCACCGCGCACGGCAATGTCGAAACCGCCGTCCGCGCGCTCAAGCTCGGCGCCTTCGATTTCATCTCCAAGCCGCTCGACCTGACGGCGCTGCGCAAACTGATCGACAGCGCACTCAAGCTCAAGCGCGACGCCGATGAGCCGACCGGCGAGGCACGCCTGCTCGGCAGTTCGCCGGCCATCGTCGAACTGCTCGGCATGATCGACAAGGTCTCGCGCAGCCGCGCACCGGTGCACATCACCGGCGAGTCGGGCACCGGCAAGGAACTGGTCGCGCGGATGATCCACGAAGGGGGCGCCCAGGCCGGCGGGCCTTTCATACCGGTCAACTGCGGCGCGATCCCATCCGAGCTGATGGAGAGCGAATTCTTCGGTCACCGCAAGGGCTCGTTCACGGGCGCGGTCGGCGACCACAAGGGGCTGTTCCAGACGGCCGAAGGCGGCACGCTGTTCATGGACGAGATCGCCGACCTGCCGCTGGCGATGCAGGTCAAGCTGTTGCGCGTGATCCAGGAGAAATCCGTGCGGCCGGTCGGCGCGGCCGAAGAGATCCCGGTTGATGTCCGGGTGCTGAGCGCAACCCACAAGGATCTGCGTGCGCTCGTCGCCGCGGGCCAGTTTCGCGAAGACCTGTTCTACCGGATCGACGTCATCGAACTGAAGGTGCCGCCGCTGCGCGAGCGCGCCGACGACATCGAACCACTGACCGACCACATGCTGGCCCGTCTGGCCCGCGACCTCAGCGTCGCGTTGCCGGCGCTAACCGCCGATGCCCGGCGGAAACTCGCCGGTTATTCCTTCCCGGGCAACGTCCGGGAACTGGAGAACATCCTCGAGCGGGCCGTCGCGCTGTCCGGCGATGCACCGATATCGTCCGACGACATCGGCCTGCAACGCATTGCCGATGTCCCGGGAGCCGCCCGCACGGTTGCCAGCGATAAAGCCACTGATGGGGCTGCCGATAGCGCGACCGGTGGGGCACTCGGCAACCGGCTCGAGGACGTCGAACGCCATGAGATCATCGCGGCGCTCGAGCAGACACGCTACAACAAGACCGCCGCGGCGCGGCAACTGGGCCTGACGCTGCGGGCGCTTCGCTACCGGATGCAGAAACTGGGCATCGACTGAAGCCCGCGCCGGGCAACGCCGGCGGCAGGGTGACGCGGATGGTCACATTGTGACGCTGAACGTCACCCCGGCCCTGACGGCTGCGGAAGTTATGTTCAGCCCCGCCACCGGACGTCGGAACCGGAAATTTTTTTCACAACTATTATCAGTAACTTATGCAGGACGACCCGATTCTGGCACGGTCCTTGCTTTATTCCTGATCAGTCGGCACGTCGCCGTACGAACGAATTTATCAACAGCAGGAGCATCTCATGCACAAGGTTCAGCAAGGTTTTACCCTCATCGAACTGATGATCGTCGTGGCGATCATCGGCATCCTCGCCGCGATCGCGATCCCGGCATATCAGGACTATACGATCCGCGGCCAGGTCTCAGAAGGCCTGACGCTGGCGGCCCAGGCGAAAGCTGCCGTCTCGGAAACGTTTTCCAACACGGGCGCCGCACCGGCCAACCGCCAGGCAGCCGGCATGAGCGTCAACGAAGGTGACACGGTCGGCAACTACGTGTCGGGCCTGCTGATCACCAACGGCGTCATCAGGGTCACGTACAGCAACGTGTCGCCGCGCCGCGCGCATGCAAACATCAACGGCGCAACGCTGATGCTCGTACCGTACACGAGCGTGGACGGCAGCATTTCATGGAAGTGCCGCGCCGTGGGTTCGACGGCCACACCGGGCACGATCATGACGGGCGCGACGAATGCCGTCGGCACGCTGCTCGCCAAGTACGCTCCGGCCGAGTGCCGCGCCTGATCTGCGCTAGCGAAACGCCGCGTTGCCTGCGGGCCACGCGACAAGGAAACGGGGGGCATTTGCCCCCCGTTTTTTTGCCTGTAGAGGGCAGAATCGACGGGACGGATTACTTAACTCGCCGAAATTGATGTCAGAAATTGGTGTCAGACACCAATTGCTCCGGCGGGCGGTTGAATGAAGGAACCTGGAAATTGGTGTCTGACACCAATTTCTGTGCCGGAGAGCAGGTAGACTGTCCCCTGAATTCCGGGGAAATGGCAGGATATGCGCAGCGATTGTTGCTCGGAACCCAACATCGCTTTACGCACCTGACCGCAAGGAAACTTTTCCCACGATGCTGCAGCCTCACGACCAGGTCACGAAATCGTGATCCGGCGTAAAAAAAGCCGGGATTCACCGAATAATCGGTTGCGCCCGGCGTCCATAATCAGTAAGACTATGTCACATTATCGGGCCTATGCGCCTGATTGACTGGGTAATTTTCAAGGGTACCGGGAGTCAATGGCCGTCAGCGCAACCACCTCAACACTGACCGGATTGCCGCGTCGTCTCGTTCAGGACGGCATCGTCGACGAAGAGGCCGTTCTGGGGGCCGTCAGGGAGGCCCGCAAGCGCAAGATCGGGCTGGTTCCGTATCTCGTCAACGAGGCCAACGCGGACCCCCGCAGCATCGCGATCGCCGCATCGCATGAATTTGGCGTACCGCTGATGGACATCGGCGTACTCGAACTCGACCTCGAAGCGGTCAAGTCCGTCAATCAGAAGCTGATCGGCAAGCACCAGGTGCTGCCGCTCGTGCTGCGCGGCCGCCGCATGTTTCTCGGCGTCTCCGACCCGACCAATCTGGCCGCGATCGACGAGATCAAGTTCCAGACCGGCTGCCGGATTGACCCGGTCGTCGTCGAGCAGGACAAACTCGAAGCGCTGGTCGCCAAGGCGCTCGAGGCCGTCGACACGTCGATGTCCAACTTCGACGAAGACGACTTCGACCTCGAGAGCCTCGAAATCTCCGGCGGCGATGAAGAACTGGAAGAGGATTCCAACCGCGACGACATCGAAGATGCACCGGTCGTTCGCTTCGTCAACAAGATTTTGCTCGACGCCATCAAGCGCGGCGCGTCCGACATTCACTTCGAACCGTACGAAAAGATCTTCCGCATCCGCACGCGCCTCGACGGCGTGCTGACCCAGGTCGCCTCGCCACCGACGGCACTCGCGAACAAGGTCTGTGCGCGCCTGAAGGTCATGTCGCGCATGGACATCGCCGAGCGCCGAGTGCCCCAGGACGGGCGCATCAAGATGAAGCTGTCGAAGAACCGCGCCATCGATTTCCGCGTGAACACGTGCCCGACGCTGTTCGGCGAAAAAATCGTGCTGCGTATCCTCGATCCGAGCAGCGCGAAACTCGGCATCGACGCGCTCGGCTACGAGCCCGAGCAGAAAAAGCTGTACATGGACGCGCTGGGCCGACCGTACGGCATGATTCTCGTGACCGGCCCGACCGGCAGCGGCAAGACCGTGTCGCTGTATACGGGTCTGAATATTCTCAATACCGAAGACCGCAACATCTCGACGGCCGAGGACCCGGCCGAAATCAACCTGCCGGGCATCAACCAGGTCAACGTCAACAACAAGGTTGGCCTGACGTTCGCGTCAGCGCTGCGCGCCTTCCTGCGTCAGGATCCGGATGTCATCATGGTCGGCGAGATTCGCGACCTGGAGACGGCCGAGATCGCCATCAAGGCCGCGCAGACCGGTCACCTCGTGCTGTCGACGCTGCATACGAACGACGCGCCGCGCACGCTGACCCGGCTGGTTGACATGGGCGTGAAGCCGTACGCGATTGCCAGTACCGTGCAATTGATCATCGCCCAGCGGCTCGCCCGCAAGCTCTGCGACAACTGCAAGGAGATCCGCGACATCCCCAAAGAGGCCCTGCTACAGGAGGGCTTCACCGAACAGGATATCGATGCGGGCGTGAAGATTTACGGGCCGGTCGGCTGCAGCCAGTGCAACGCCGGCTACAAGGGCCGGCTCGGCATCTTCCAGGTCATGCCGATCACCGAATCGATTCAGCGCATCATTATGGAAGGCGGCAACTCGATGCAGATCGCCGATCAGGCCCTCAAGGAAGGTGTACTCGATCTGCGAGCAGGCGGATTGCAGAAAGTCAAGGACGGGCTTACCGGTCTTGAAGAGATCAACCGCGTTACAATCGAGTAGTTGTTGTGTGTGTAAATGACCCCTGGAAACCAAGGACATGGCTCAGTCTCTAGCAGTCAATCAATCCCCGTTTAACTGGGAAGGCACCGACAGTCGCGGCAAGCGCGTCAAGGGCAAAACCGTGGCTATCAGCGAGGCCGCGGTACGTGCGGAGTTGCGCCGGCAGGGCGTGGTACCGCTGCGCGTGCGCAAGGAATCCACACTCTTCCAGAAGCGGGGCAAGGTCACGCCCGCCGACATCGCCATCTTCAGCCGCCAACTCGCGACGATGTTGTCGGCCGGCATCCCGCTCGTACAGGCATTCGAGATCGTCGGCAGCGGGCACGATAACCCGGCGATGCAAAAGCTGATCTTTGCGATCAAACAGGACGTCGAGGGCGGCACGGCGCTGGCCGAGGCGCTGTCCAAGCATCCGCTGTATTTCGATGACCTGTTCGTCAACCTCGTCGAGGCCGGCGAGCAAGCCGGTGCGCTCGAGACACTGCTCGACAAGATCGCGACCTACAAGGAAAAGACCGAGGCCATCAAGAAGAAGATCAAGAAGGCGCTAACCTATCCGGCTGCCGTCATTGTCGTCGCGGCGGTCGTAACGACGATCCTGCTGATCTTCGTGATCCCCGAATTCGAATCGCTGTTCCAGGGTTTCGGCGCCGACCTGCCGGCGTTCACGCGCATGGTCATCAACCTGTCCGAGTTCATGCGCGACCAGGGCTGGCTGCTGCTGATCGGCAGCGTCGGTGCCGTCACCGGTTACCTGGCGATGTACAAGCGCTCGCGGGCGCTGCGCGAAACCCAGGACCGCGTGATGCTGAAGATGCCGGTCGTCGGCTCGATTCTGGTCAAGGCCGCGATTGCCCGCTTTGCGCGGACGCTGGCGACGATGTTCGCGGCCGGCGTACCGCTCGTCGAAGCGCTGCAATCAGTGGCCGGCGCCACCGGCAATATCGTCTATGAGAATGCCGTCATGGAAATGCGCGACGAGGTCTCGACCGGACAGCGGCTGCAGCGCGCGATGGAAAATACCGAGCTGTTCCCGAACATGGTCATCCAGATGATCGCAGTCGGCGAAGAGTCGGGATCGCTGGACGAGATGTCGAGCAAGGTCGCTGACTTTTACGAGGAAGACGTCGACAATGCGGTTGACAACATGAGCAGCCTGCTCGAACCGATGATCATGGCCATTCTCGGCGTGCTCGTCGGCGGCCTGGTCGTCGCGATGTATCTGCCGATCTTCAAGATGGGCGCCGTCATTTAGTCGCCGGTTGAGAAGGCCTCGGGCGGCTCAATCTGGCGTTAAGAATGCAAGACCCTTATTCTGGTCAACGAGGGCTCATGTACTGGCGTTTACACTGCACCCTTGCCTCCATTCCCGGCTTGATCTTGCGCCCGAAGGAAGTGCCCTTGGGGTGCGCCCGAAGGAAGTGCCCTTGGGGCGCCCTCACCTGAGGCCTTCTCGACCGGCTGCTGCGCGCTGCGAACCGATTCGGCATGCGCAATAACGCATTGCGAATGCGCCCCGGAATGCCCACGAACCGGAGTGTTGGGCCGCGTAACTTCGCGTTGTCGCACACCGGCCGTGACAGGGCTGTCAACGGCGCACGTGAACCGGAGGCGGACATCGCCCACTGACGGAGACTGACCTGATTTTCGCCGAGATCTTTACCGCCTACCCGATCGCATTCGACGTTGTCGCCGGCGTACTGGGCCTGCTCATCGGCAGTTTTCTGAACGTCGTGATCTATCGCCTGCCGATCATGATGGACCGCGAGGAACGCGCGTGGCACAGGGCCCTGACCGCGCAACTCGACGCGACCGCGGCGGCGCCGGAGCCCGCGGCCGAACCGCCGTTCGACCTGATCCGGCCCCGTTCGGCATGCCCGCAGTGCGGCGCCGCTGTCCGGGCTCACCAGAACCTGCCGATCCTGAGTTACCTGCTGCTGCGCGGCCGGTGCGCCGGCTGCGGCGCCGGCATCCCGATCCGTTACCCGGTCATCGAGGCGCTGACCGGTATCGCCTCCGTCCTCGTGGCCTGGCGCTTCGGCTTCTCAGCCGCCTGCGCCGGCGGGCTCATCCTGACCTGGGCGTTGATCGCGCTGACCGGCATCGATCTGGATCGCCAGCTGCTGCCGGACCGCATCACGCTGCCGCTGCTGTGGCTCGGCCTCGGCTTCAGTCTGCTGACGGGTGCGGACGGCGGCGTCGTGCTCACGGATCCGCGTTCGGCGATCATCGGGGGGCTGGCGGGGTACCTGTCTCTGTGGAGCGTCTACCAGGGTTTTCGGCTGGTGACCGGCAAGGAAGGCATGGGTTACGGCGATTTCAAGCTGCTGGCGGCCATCGGTGCATGGCTCGGCTGGCAGCTATTGCCGATCGTGATCCTGCTGTCGGCCGGCGTTGGTCTCGCCGCGGCGCTGGTCATGGTCGTCTTCCGCGGCCACAACCGCCAGGTGCCGATCCCGTTTGGCCCCTACCTGGCGGTCGCCGGCTTCATCGCGCTGCTGTGGGGGCCGGAGTTGCTGTCAATCTGGCTGGGCGCCGCCGGCAGCCAATGAACCTGTATCGATAAACCTCGATGGATAACCCCGGGCCGGCGATGGACAAACCCCAAAACCGCGTATTTCGCATCGGGCTGACGGGCGGCATCGCGAGCGGCAAGAGCCTCGTCGCCGCCCGCTTCGCCGAGCACGGCGTGCCGACGATCGATACCGATGTCATCGCGAGGCAGGTTGTCGAACCCGGCCAGCCGGGTTGGGACGCCGTCCACACCCGGTTCGGCGCCACGGTGCTCGGTGACGACGGCCGCCTCGACCGGCGCCGGCTGCGCGCACTCGTCTTCGACGACCCCGACGCACGCCGTGACCTCGAGGCGGCGCTGCACCCGCTGATTCGCGCGCAAACACTCGAAATCGCGGACCGGGCCGGCGGCCCCTACCAGGTGCTCGTCGTCCCCCTGCTCTTCGAGACGGGCTTCGATGCGCTCGTAGACCGGACACTCGTCGTCGATTGTCCCCAAAGCGTCCAACGCAGCCGGCTGCTGGCCCGGGACGACGAAACCCCGGATCGGGTCGAACGCATTCTGGCGGCACAGGCCGACCGCCAGACCCGCCTGTCACGAGCCGATGACGTCATCGACAACAGCGGCACGCCGGAGCAGACGCGCACCCGGGTCGATGCGCTGCATGCGCAGTACCTGCGGTTCGCAAGGGCGCCGCGATGATTTGCGACCGCGCGCCCGGTAGCGCAGAATAACCGCATCCAGGACGCAGAGAAATCTCGCCCGACCCCCATGGCGACACCTCATGGCCCAACCTGCTGAACGACTGACCGAATCGATGCCCGCAGCCGCGACCGTGCGTTACGAGTACCCACTCAGCGAACGCATGCGGACCTATCTGCGCATCGAGGGCCTGTACCGGGAACTGCGTTTTCACCTCGAGCGCAAATCCCAGTGGGCCAGCCGCAGAGCGGTTGCGAACCTGCTCGACATCGCCGCAATCCTGAGCCGCGGCGACATGCGCGGCGACATGCTCAAGGAAGTCGAGCGGCAAATCACCGTTTTCGACGGCTACCAGCAATCCCCCAACGTCGATACGCAACGCGTCGCCCGCGTGCTGGGGAACCTGCGCGAGCTGCACCGCAGCCTGCACGCGATCGGGCCGCAGTATCTCAACGACCTGCGGGAGAGCGAGTTCCTTAGCGCCATCAAACACCGCAGCGCCATTCCGGGGGGGACCTGCGAATTCGATCTGCCGGCCTTCAGCCACTGGCTCCGGCAACCGTACGAACGGCGCCGGGCCGATATCGCCAACTGGATCAGCAAACTGCTGCCGCTGTGCGACAGCGTCGCGGAGTTGTTATGGCTGCTGCGCAGCCGCGGTGAGGCGCATCACTACGTGGCCATCAACGGCGTGTTTCACCAGTCGCTCGAGCGCAATGCGGCGGCCAGCCTGATCCGGATTGCCCTGCCGGCCGGCACCGCGAGTTTTCCGGAAATCAGCGGCGGTCGTCACCGGTTCAGCATTCGCTTCAAGCACTGGCCGGATGCATCGGCGCTGGCCATCCAGACCGCCGAAGACGTCGAATTCGACCTGATTATCTGCTAGCCCGGCATCCGGAACGGAGCGGCGCGCTGACGCGCCAGGATTGCCGATCCCTTGCAAAGACCGAGGCAGTCACGCGTTGCTGCGGCCATAAGCGAGAGATGGCTCGGGTATTCTGGCCGTTCGCGGCTGCCCGTCGAGCACATCGACCAGACGTTGACCACTTGCTGAAAGGGGTATCTTGATGCGCGCCGTCTATTACGCATCCCATGGCGACCCTGACGTACTCCAGCTTGGCAACTTGCCGGTGCCCGAACCCGCCCCCGATCAGGTGCTCGTGCAAATCGCCGCGGCGGGCGTCAACCCGATTGATCGCCGTCTCCGTGGCGGCGAACTCCAGGAGTACATTTCGCGCACGTTCCCCGTCGTGCCCGGTTGGGATCTGGCCGGACGCATCGTCGCAGTCGGCGAGGAAGTCACCGGTTGGCACGTGGGCGATGATGTGCTCGGCCTGGCGTTCACGTGGTCGATACAGCATGGCAGCTATGCCGAGTACACACCGATCGACGCGTCGGCGTTAGCCGTGAAGCCAACCGAATTATCCTTTACCGAGGCGGCTGCCCTGCCCCTGGTCAGCCTGACAGCCTGGCAATCCCTGGCCGAGTTTGGCGAGCTGAAACGCGGGCAAACAGCTTTCATTCAGGCAGGTGCCGGCGGACTGGGCAGCGTTGCGATCCCGATGGCGAAGCACCTGGGGGCCACGGTGTATACCACGGCCCGACCGGAGAATTTCGAGTACCTGCGTAGCCGCGGCGCAGATCACATCATTGATTACACGAGCGTCGATTATGAGACGGAAATTCGTAAATGCGAACCGGAAGGTGTCGACCTCGTACTCGAGTCCCTGCTTGGCGAGGGTATCGCCGAAGCCGCGATCCGGCTCGCGAAGACTGGCGGGGTCGTCGTTTTCATGAACAACGAACCGCCCGATATCCCGGACATCGCTGAAAGACAAATCAAGACCAAATTCCTGCACCACCGCACCGATGGCCGGATGCTGGCCGAGTTGGTCGCCCTGTATCGTGACGGACTGCTGCCGCTACCGCAGATCGAAGTACTGCCGCTGGACGCCGCGGCAGATGCGCATCGGCGCTCCGAGAGCGGTCGCACACGCGGCAAATTGGTGCTTGCGGTTCAGGACCTGAACTAAGACAGTCCAACCTCGCCTGGCGTCATGTCGATGCTGGCATTCTTCTATCCGGCATCCCGGCTGGCCGACACGTCGACGGCCACCGCCCACACTTCACCTGCATCGGCGACGTGTGCGCGCCGTCGGTGCCGAATGTGACTGGCACTGCAGCCTCGAATCAGCGGCGTCGACTAAACGCTACCGAGTCAACCTTCGTCCGGCAACGCCAAGCAAACCCAGGCCACTTAAGAATAAACACCCAGCTGCCGGCAACGGCACTACCGCCTGAACCAGATCTGCTGGGGCTACAGGCTCACTTTGAAATGTACTACCGCTCGTATAGGTCGAACCGGTCCCAATCGATAGCACTGCATTCGGGCCGACCTCGAAGGTGAAGGAAAACATCAGAACTGCGGGGCTGTTCAGGTCAACTGCGGGATCACCGCCCAACTGTCTCCAGCCACCGTCCGGCTGAGAGTTTCCCAATCCGCCCTTGATGTCACCACCGTTTACGGCCGAGACGGTACCGGAACCATCCGTTATCTCCAGCAGAATGTCCCAACCCCAGCTGATATCACCTTCCGTATCAAAAAATAAATCGATGCTGTTGGTGCCCTCGATCACATTCAGTGGGTTTCCGGCGGTATTGGATGACGAGAGTTCACCACTATTAACGGCCCAAACGGTGAACGCATTGGCGTTTAAGGAAAAACCCGCGAAAAGCAATGCGCCTGCCACATACGTGGCAACGAACCGTTTCTGACTGTTGATTTGCCGGATTCCGAACCAGCGACGCACCCGATTGAGCTGCTTCATGTTTTCTTTCCCCTTAATGCAGTTTGCTGCAAACCGCTGGTACTTTTCTGTACGGCCAAAAAAAAAGACGCAACACCCCGACCCAAAGGGTCAGGATGTGCGTCATCATGGGGTCACACTACAGGATCAGTTGCCCCCCTGCAAGAATCAACAGGCAGCCATCGAACGACGCATCCTGCCGGGCACTGCAGGTGATGGCCGTGATGCACTGTCCGGCCCAAGACGTCCGAAACGGGCCGGGTTGGCCCGGAGTCTCATGCGTGATGCCAAGACGAACGACCTTGTATCAGGTCAACGATGAATGAGGTCAGCCGCTTACGGCGCCGCACCGGCCAGGACACAGCTTTGCGTCAGCCCCGGCGGCAGACCCAGAACGGCACGCTGAATCAGGACCGCATCGGTGTTGTCACAGCTGCCCCCGGCATTGATGTTGCATTTATCCGGATCCACGCCGGGCGGCAGCCCGAGCACATGGCGCTTGATCAGCACGGCATCAGTATTGTCGACAATGCCGTTGTTACTGACATCGCCACACTGACACGCATCGCCGATACCGTCAGGTATCGCGGTCGCAACCCCGCCACTATCGACCTGGCTCGGATTACTGGTGGATATGCAATTATCGAAGTCGTCATCTACGCCATCCCCATCCGAATCCAGGCCCGGTGCCAGGCCGCTGACCACTTCGATCAACCGGCTCGGCGGATTATCGGCAAAGTCCGCGGTCACTACCAATAGCTCACCTGCCGGGGTCTCACCAAAACCAATATATTTACCGCCGGAATCTCCCGCCGGATCAATGCTGATCTCCTGTATCTCCAGCGTATTCGGGTCAAGGTTGAACAAACGGCCACTGACCCAGTCACCGAATACATAGTGCCCCACCAGCGACGGGATGCGACTGCCTCGATAGACAAACCCGCCGGTGATGGACTGATCACCTTCCGTGTGATCGTACTGCGCGAACGGGTCAATGCCGTCGAAATCCGGCGGCAACAGACTCAGGTCATCGGATACATCAGTGGGGTTTGGAAAACCCAGGAAGACAAATGAACCCTCTTTCTGGATCCATCCGTAATAGCCGCCGGGCTGGACGATATTGATCTCTTCAATTTGATCTTCGCCGATATCGCCGACATAGAGCTCGCCCGTCTCGCGATCAAAACTCAAGCGCCAATTATTACGGAACCCGTACGCATAGATCTCGGCAATTTTTCCGTCGGCATTTCCCACATATGGGTTATCGGCAGGAATACTGTAGCGGCCGTTGCCGCTTGTATCGTCTACATCAATGCGCAGGACAGAGCCGAAGATCGTCGTACCGTCCAGAATCTCGGTATCTGACATATCATCATCGCCGCGGGCGACATAGAGGTAACCGTCCGGTCCGAATGCGATGTCATTAATGTTGTGCACAATGACATCCTCATCAATTCGGATAATCTCGCGCTGCGAGGAAAGTTCGGCAAGATTGGGATCGCCGGCGCTAACTTTCCACTCGTATATCACGCTCTGATGAGCTGCTACTGCTGCCGTTCCGGAGAAATGGGCAACTCCGGTTCCGGTCAGTTCCTGAGACACCGTGTAAAACAAACCCTCGCCGTCCGCGCCCACCGTGGCAAAATCCGGATGAAAGGCTATCGCCGACATGGCGCTGCCCGAGTTGGAGACGGTCGTAGCGGAAATATCCAGGAAAGGGGTACCCAATACGACGCCATTGTCCACAATCAGAACTTTCCCCTCGCGCAACGTAACGAATATTCGCCCACTGCCATCCGAAGGCATTTCCGGGTCAGTCGCGAATTCGATGGGGGGAACTACATCCGCCAGTGTGAGGATGAAGGGACCGGTTGGGATGTTGCCGGGAATGGGATCGGCCAGGGGCATCGCCATTGGCTGTGCCGAAAAGGAAAAAACGGAAATAACCGCAAAAATGGTAAATGGGGAACGATTCAGGTGCCAAGACATCTCGATGTCTCCTGATTGCCAATCCCCTGAAGCATACGCCGATAAGGCCTTGATTGTTTCAGGCCCGATTCTATGCCGGATCAACCTCCTGAACGGAGCAACGCGCTGACTATCGGCAGGTCGGCCGGCAGCAATCCCGCATCCATCAACGCCGGCACGCGCGCCCAGCACAGCGCCTGACCCTCGACGGCCGATGGCCGGCCCGACCAGTTCCCGACCCGGAAGACGTGCAGCGTGACGATGCGTTCCGGGTATTCGTGCGTATAAGTCAGCAATGCGTCGGCCGCGTGGACCTCGATCCCGAGCTCTTCGCGCAGCTCCCTGACCAGGCCTTCATACGGGGATTCGCCGGTCTCGATTTTGCCGCCCGGAAACTCCCACCAGCCGGCCTGGTGAGCGCCGGGGGGGCGTTGCGCGATCAGGACCCGGTCGCGCGCGTCGGTCAGGACCCCGGCAGCCACGTCGATCGCGGGGCGGCCCGTCGGGGAAGCGGCGCCGCGATCCACCGCGTCAGGACAACCGGCCGTGACAGTGCTTGTATTTTTTGCCCGAGCCGCACGGACACGATTCGTTCCGGCCGATCTTGCGCTCGTCGCGGACGAACGGCACCGCCGGATCCGCGTCGGCCCCATCAGCCGGACGCATCGCCTGCTGACCCGACGCGGCGGCCATGCCGGGCGCCTCGGCGTGCTGGAACTGCATCTTGCGCCGCTGTTCCTCGGCGCGGCGTTCCTCCATCGCCTCGACATCGTCCTCGCTGCGCACCTGGGCGCGCATCAGGATACTCGTGACTTCGCGCTTGACCTGCTCGAGCATGTCGCTGAACATCTCGAACGCCTCGCGCTTGTACTCCTGCTTCGGATTCTTTTGCGCATAGCCGCGCAGGTGAATGCCCTGGCGCAGGTAGTCGAGCGCGGCCAGGTGCTCCTTCCACTGCGCATCGAGCCGACTCAGCATCACGACCTTTTCGAACTGACGCATGATCTCCGGCCCGATCTCGACGGTCTTCTGCTCGTACGCGGCCTCGATGGGGGCGGTGATCAGCGCGCGCAATGTCTGCTCGTCGATGCCTTCATTCTCGGCCACGATCGCCGGCAGGTCGAGGGCCGTGCCGAACTCGCTGTTCAGCGCCTGTTCGAGACCGGTCAGGTCCCAGTCGTCAACCGCCGAGTCCGGGGACACATGCTCGGCGATCAGGCCGATCAGCACTTCGTCGCGGATGGCGTCGATCGCGTCACCAAGATCTTCAGCCTCCATCAATTCATTGCGTTGCTGGTAGACGACGGTGCGCTGATCGTTCGCAACATCATCGTATTCGAGCAGCGCCTTGCGCGCATCGAAATTCTGCGCCTCAACCTTGCGCTGCGCGCGCTCGATCTGGCGCGTCAGCATCTTGCTCTCGATCGCCTCGCCTTCCTTCATGCCGACACGCGTCAGCATGTTCTTCGTGCGGTCCGGATCGCCGAAAATCCGCATCAGGTTGTCTTCCATCGACAGGTAGAAGCGGCTCGACCCGGCATCGCCCTGACGGCCCGACCGGCCCCGCAACTGGTTGTCGATGCGCCGCGACTCGTGGCGCTCCGTGCCGATGATGTGCAGCCCGCCGGCCGCGAGGACGGCCGCGTGTCGCTCTTCCCATGCACTGCGAATCCCCGTGGCGGCCTCGGCCTCAGGCTCGATGCCGAGCGCCTTGAGTTCGGCATCGAGATTGCCGCCGAGCACGATATCGGTGCCGCGACCGGCCATGTTCGTCGCGATCGTCACGGCGCCCGGGCAGCCCGCATTCTCGACGATATGCGCCTCGCGCTCATGCTGCTTGGCGTTGAGCACCTCGTGGCCGACCTTCGCTTTCTTCAGCAGCGAGGACAGGTACTCGGACGTCTCGATCGAGGTCGTGCCGACGAGTACCGGTTGCTGCTTTTTCTGGCACTCCTCGATGTCCTCGATGATCGCATTGAACTTATCCTCTTGCGTCAAGAACATGAGATCCGGCTGGTCGTCGCGGACCATCTCGCGATGCGTCGGAATCACGACCACCTCGAGCCCGTAGATCTGCTGAAACTCGAATGCTTCCGTGTCGGCCGTGCCCGTCATGCCGGACAAAGACCCGTACATCCGGAAATAGTTTTGCAGCGTGATCGACGCAACCGTCTGGTTCTCTTCCTTGACGACCACCCCTTCCTTGGCTTCGACGGCCTGGTGCAGTCCGTCGGACCAGCGCCGCCCCGGCATCGTGCGCCCGGTGAACTCATCGACGATGACGATCTCGCCGTCATTGACGACATATTCGACATCGCGCTTGTACAGGGCGTGCGCGCGCAGTCCGCTCGTGATGTGGTGCATCAGGCGAATGTTCGCCGCGTCGTAGAGACTCTCTGCGGGCCCGATCATGCCTTCCTGAACCAGCAGTTTTTCAACGGTCTCATGGCCCTGCTCGGTCAAAAACGCCTGCTTGGTCTTCTCGTCGATCGTGAAATCACCGGGCCGTTCCTCATCCTCCTGCAGCGTCAGCTTGGGGATCAATTTGTTGATCTTGAGATACAGATCGGACCGCTCATCGGACGGACCCGAGATGATCAGCGGCGTCCGGGCCTCGTCAATCAGGATCGAGTCGACCTCGTCGACGACGGCGAAGCCGAGGCCGCGTTGTACCTGGTGTTCCTTGTGCTGAGCGAGGTTGTCACGCAGATAGTCGAAACCGAATTCGTTGTTCGTGCCGTAGGTGATATCGGCTTTGTATGCCTCGCGCCGCTCGTCGCCCGGCTGCCCGCTGTGGATAATGCCCACGGACATACCGAGAAACTCGTGCACCGGCCGCATCCAGTTGGCGTCACGGCCGGCCAGGTAATCGTTGACGGTGACGATATGCACCGGCGTGCCGGCCAGCGCATTGAGGTAGGCCGGCAGCGTCGCGACCAGGGTCTTGCCCTCGCCGGTGCGCATCTCGGCGATATTGCCTTCGTGCAGCACCATGCCGCCGATCATCTGCACGTCGAAGATGCGCAGGCCGATGGTTCGCCTGCCCGCCTCGCGCACGACCGCAAACGCTTCGGGCAGCAGTTCGGTCAGCGTGGCCCCATCGTTCAGGCGTTGCCGGAACGCCTGGGTCTTCTCGCGCAATGCTTCATCGGACAGGGCCTCAAGATCCGCCTCCATCGCCGTAGCACGCTTGACGACCTTTTCGTAGCGCCGGAGCTGGCGCTGATTGCGGCTGCCGAACACTTTCTGAAGAATATTAGCCAAACCAGTACCTCTGTCTGCCGGGTGTCGGCGGCAGTTCGCGCTGCCGCCCGCTGCGGTGGCTCCGGCACCCGCAGAAAGTCGGCTATTGTAAGGGCAACGGGTACCGCTGGAAACGCCGGCCAGGAATGGCGCATGCCGGGCATCCGGAGATTCCGGGTGGCGGCAGTCAGGTCTTCTGGCGAATAAACGTCAGGGGATTGACGGGACGCCCACGGTGCCAGACCTCGAAATGCAGGTTCGGGCCGGTCGCGCGGCCGGTCGAACCCATCAGCGCGATCTTCTGGCCCGGCTGGATCCGGTCGCCGGGCGCCACGAGATTGCTTTCATTATGCGCATAGCGCGTGACGTAGCCGTTACCGTGGTTAATCTCGACCATGTTGCCGTAGCCCGAACGCGGCCCCGAAAACGTCACGACGCCGCCGGCCACGGCCACGACGTCGCTGCCGCGCTTGCCGGCAAAATCGACGCCGCGATGGCTGGCGGTCTTGCCGTTAAACGGATCCGCGCGTTTGCCGAAGTGGCTGGAAATATAGCCCGCTGTGACCGGACGACCACTCGGATAGACACTGTCACGCAGTTTGCGGTTCAGCATCAATCGCTCGAGTACGATCAATTGCTGCTCCTGACCGTACAGCGCCCGATCCATGGAATCGATGTCGGCCAGGAACGTCCCGACCTGCCCTGCCGCCGGCGTCGCACCGGGCTCCAGCGGACCACCGAGTGCGGGCTCGCTGTCGAAATCAAATTCGCCGTCATCGAGACCGGCCATATCGGTCAAGCGTTTTCCCAGTGCATTGAGGCGGATCGCACTCGCATTGAGCGCGCCGAGCCGGACCGCCAGCGCATCGATTTGCTCCTGCGCCCGATCCCGCAGTTCGCCGATTTCGGCTTGCCGGGCGGCCAGGTCGCCGCGCAGCGCTTCGACGGCCACCACCGGTTGCGGCGTCGCCAGCCCGCGGGCCGCAAGATAGCCGGTGCCGGCGGCGACGATCAGCAATACTACGGCCGAGCAGGCCGCCAGCAGCGGCCAGGAAATATGGGCATGACGCGCGGCCGTCCTGCTCTGAGTCAGCAGAATCAGTTTCATCGGATTCGTTTAAACCCCCGTATCATCCGCGCAATTGTCATCGCGCTGGCCGCACACGGCCCGGAACGCTTGTCGGCAGATGATGTAGTCGGCTTTTTCAGGCCCAGCAACCTGAAGGAAACCATCCTTGAAAACCCCATTGGGCAACCCCGCTATCGTCGGAAGAACCATTAGACCGGTGGCTTTGCGTCCCCGACTTTCGACGGGTATGCCTTTTGCGGGCTAGACTATGCCCAATGGTCCCGGTGAAGACAAGGAACGGACTCCCCATTCCGGGCTTTTAACTTAATGTAATATGTCAAGAAATCGCCCCAAATCATTGTCCGAATTGATTGGTTCTGCGGAGTCCGATCTGGGCCGTCTGGCGGCCCGCGCCCGCGCAAAAATCGGTTTGACCGACCATATCCGCGCGGGTTTGGCGCCGGCGCTGGCGGCCGAGGTCGTTCATTGCAGCCTGGAAGACGACGGTACGCTGATCGTGCGGGTTGCGGGTCCGGAATGGGCCGCCCGCCTGCGGTTCGAATCCGAACGACTGCTGACGCTCGGCAGGGAGTGCCATCCGGGTGCCGTACAGGTCAGGGTGCGCGTCGCACACCCGACAGACTGAGCCGATGAATCAGGCGGTAACGGGAGCGGCGTAAGAAACCGGCGCCTTGTTCGTATCGTCGAACGTGACGATCTCCCATGCGCTCGCATCGGCCAACAAAGCGCGCACGAGCCGGTTGTTCAGGTCGTGGCCCGATTTGTAGCCGGTGAATTCACCCAGCAGGCTGTGCCCGAGCAGGTACAGGTCGCCGATCGCGTCGAGGATCTTGTGCCGCACGAACTCATCTTCGTAGCGCAGCCCGTCCTCGTTCAGGACGCGGTAGTCATCGAGAACGATCGCATTGTCCATGGTGCCGCCGAGCGTCAGCTTGCGGGCACGCAGTGCCTCGATGTCGCGCAGAAAACCAAACGTACGCGCACGGCTGACCTGCTTGACGAAGGACGTCGTCGAAAAGTCGATACTGGTCGTCTGCGTATGCTTCTTGAACACCGGATGATCGAAATCGATGCTCAGGTTGACCTTGTAACCCGCGTACGGTCGAAACTCGGCACGCTTGTCGCCGTCCTCGACGCAGATCGTTTTCTTGATGCGCATAAACCGCTTCAGCGCGCCCTGCTCGGCAATACCCGCCGACTGCAACAGGAACACGAACGGCGCCGCGCTGCCGTCCATGATCGGCACCTCGGACGCACTCAGGTCGACAAACGCATTGTCGATGCCCAGCCCGGCCAGCGCCGCCATCAGGTGCTCGACGGTGGCCACCGTCGCCGAACCGCACACCAGCGTCGTGCCCAGCATCGTGTCGCCCACGGCCGTCGCTTCCGCCTTGATATCCACGGGCGGCTCGAGATCCAGGCGCCGAAACACGATACCCGTGTTCTCGGCCGCCGGCCGCAGGGTCATGTAGACCTTCTGGCCGGAATGCAGCCCGATACCGGTCGCGCGGATCGAATTTTTAAGCGTTCGCTGTCTGAGCATAGGTTTGATCGGTGTGCTCCCGTCCGGTGCGCCGGAACCGCGTTCCTGCGCACGAATTGTCGCGTACACCTCTCCCTGTCTAGTGGCAACCCATTGAATGAACGGCTTTTTTCTCGGCCGCGCACGATTTAACAACCCGTAATGGGCAACAAATTACCACATAGCCGGAAAACGATACAAGTTCAGCAAATCATTTAACTTCCGGACCGAGACCCCCTGAATACCAAAGAGAAACTATCGGCCAGCCCCTCAGTCGGCCTGCCGGCGCAGAAATGCCGGGATATCGAGCAGATCGAACTCCGGGCGGTCAGGCACGCCCTGATCGACCGGCGCCTGCTGGCGGCTCGTCGTCGGCCGCTCGAACTCCTTGTAGTTCGGCGCCGCTGCCTCAGCCTGCGGCGCTGCCGTGACGACATGGATCGGCGGGACCGCCTGCTTGCGGATCGGCTGCCCGAGACCCGTTGCCACCACGGTCACCCGGATGTTGTTACTCATATCCGGATCGATCACGGTACCGACGACGACCGTCGCATCATCCGAGGCGCATGCCTTGACGGTATCGCCGACAATCTGGAATTCGCCGATCGACAGGTCCATGCCGGCCGTGACGTTGACGAGGATGCCGCGCGCGCCCTGCAGATTGATGTCCTCCAGCAGCGGGCTGGATATCGCCGCCTCGGCGGCCTCACGCGCACGATCCTCACCCGAGGCACATCCGGAACCCATCATCGCCATGCCCATCTCACCCATGACGGTACGCACATCAGCGAAGTCGACATTGATCAAACCCGGCCGCGTGATCAGTTCCGCAATACCCTGCACGGCACCCTGCAACACCTGGTTGGCGGACTTAAACGCGTCGAGTAGCGTAGTTTCCGGCCCCAGCACCGACAGCAGCTTCTCGTTCGGAATCGTAATCAGCGAATCAACGTATTTGCCCAGGTCATTGATGCCCTGATCGGCGATCGATGAACGCTTGGCGCCTTCCATCCGGAACGGCTTTGTCACGACGGCCACCGTCAGAATGCCCAGCTCGCGCGCCACCTGCGCCACGACCGGCGCCGCGCCGGTCCCGGTACCGCCGCCGAGGCCCGCCGTGATGAACAGCATGTCGGCGCCCTCGATGACCTCCTGGATGCGATCACGGTCTTCCATCGCGGCCTGGCGGCCAACCTCGGGGTCGGCGCCGGCGCCCAGTCCCTTGGTGATGTTGCACCCGATCTGCAGCGGTGTGCGCACGTTCGTGCTCTGCAGCGCCTGGGCATCGGTATTGGCGCAGATAAAATCAACGCCCTCGATGCCGCAATTGACCATGTGCCTGACCGCGTTGCCGCCGCCACCCCCGACTCCGAGCACTTTGATAACAGCGTTTTGACTGTATCCGTCCATTAATTCAAACATTGCAGCATCTCCTCACGTCAACAACTTAAAAACAACAACAAAAAACGACAACTAGAAATTTCCCTGAAACCAGGACTTCATTCGTTCCCACACTTCGCGCAGCCCGCCGCCGACCGGGTGATCGCCAAATTGCGAGCCAACACGACTGCGCGCATACAGCAGCAGACCGACGCCGGTCGCATGAATCGGGTTGCGCACGACGTCACCGAGGCCACGCACGTGTTGCGGCAGGCCGAGGCGTACCGGCATGTGAAAGACCTCTTCGGCCAGATCGACCGCGCCTTCCATCTTTGAGCTGCCGCCGGTCAGCACGACGCCGGCCGCCACCATGTCCTCGAAGCCGCTGCGCCGCAGTTCATCTCGAATCAGGCTGAACAACTCCTCGTAGCGCGGCTCGACGACCTCGGCCAGCGTCTGCCGCGCAAGGCGGCGCGGCGGCCGGTCACCGACACTCGGCACCTCGATCGTCTCGTCACGATTCGCGAGCTGCGACAGGCAGCACGCATACTTGATCTTGATCTCCTCGGCGTATTGCGTCGGCGTGCGCATCGAGATCGCGATGTCGTTCGTGACCTGGTCGCCGGCGATCGGGATCACAGCCGTATGCCGGATCGCGCCGCCGTTGAATACGGCGATATCCGTCGTGCCGCCGCCGATGTCCACGAGACAGATGCCGAGTTCCATCTCATCCTCGGTCAGCACCGCGAAACTCGATGCGAGCTGCTCGAGCACGACGTCATCGACCTCCAGCCCGCAACGCTGGACGCACTTGACGATATTTTGCGCCGCGCTCGCGGCGCCGGTCACCATGTGCACGCGCGCTTCGAGTCGCACGCCCGACATACCGATGGGCTCTCGGATACCTTCCTGACCGTCGATGATGAATTCCTGGGGCAGCACATGCAGGATGCGCTGGTCCGCCGGTATCGCGACCGCGCGCGCCGCATCGATGACCCGGTCAACATCCGTACGCGTGACCTCGCGATCACGGATGGCGACGATGCCGTGCGAGTTCAGACTCCGCACGTGACTGCCGGCAATCCCGGTAAACACCGAATTAATCTCGCAACCGGCCATGAGTTCGGCTTCTTCGATGGCGCGCTGTATCGAGTTGACGGTGGACTCGATGTTGACGACGACACCCTTCTTCAGTCCGCGTGACGGGTGCATCCCGAAGCCGATGACCTCCAGATCGCCGTCTTCCTGAACCTCACCGACGATCGCGACGACTTTCGAGGTACCGATGTCGAGCCCGACAATCAGGCCCTTGTCCACTTTCTTAGACATGAGCATCTTCCCCGTCGCCGGCTTTTGCATTCATGGAAGCCTGATTCTTCCAGCCGATGGCAAAACCGTTCGTATATCGCATATCGATGTAGTCCACGTCTTCCGCTCGCGCTACGACGACCTTGTCGAGCGCCTCAAATAGCCGATCGAGCCGCGACTCGATCTTTCGCGCCCCGAGCCGGACCCGAATGCCGCTGCTCAGGAGCAATTCCCACGCGCCACGCTCGTCGAGTCGCAGCGCAGTCGCCGCCATGCCGCGTCTTTCGAGGCGTTTCTGAACACGAAAGTACATCTCGGCAACCCGCCGCTCGCTGCCGCCCGGTCCGCTGAGCAGGGGCAGTTCCGCGGGCGCGTGCGTGACATCGTCGACAAACAGCTCGCCGTCGAGATTCAGCAGGCCCGTATCCTTCCAGCGCGCGGCCGGGCTCTGCTCTTCGATACGGACCTCGATCGTCCCCGGCCACCGGCGTCGCAGCGTGGCATTCGCAACCCACGACAGCTCCTTGAGCTGGCCGCGCATTGCCTTCAGATCGGCGCTCAGGAATCCCGCCTGCACGTGCGGCGACAGCGCATCCTCGACCTGTATTGCCGACACGCGCGCGAAGGCGCCGTCGATAACGACCGCCCGGATCGGCCGGTTCATCAACCACAGCGTCGTGACGTATACCAGGGCCGAGATCGCACCCACGGTACAGATCGTGACCAGGCGCACCCACGGGATCCGTTGCCATTCCTGCCGCAGTGTCGCCGGCCAGGTCCCGAACGGGTTCTCGCGCTTCGTCCGGCGTTTGCGATTTTGCTTGCCCTTAACCGACATCCATCGCCTCCGTCCGGCCGTCCACCGGCGCAGGATCCCGCATGCTGGTCTCGAGGATCCGCCAGACGAGTTCATTAAAATCGATGCCCGCCGCCGCCGCCGCCATCGGCACGAGACTGTGCGATGTCATGCCGGGCACGGTGTTGACCTCGAGCAGCAGCGGTTCGCCCGCATCGCCAAGCATAAAATCAACGCGCCCCCAACCCTGCGCACCGACGGCCCGGAACGCGCGCAATGCCATCTGCCCCCATTCATGTTCGCGTTCCGCGCCCAGGCCACTCGGACAGACGTAGCTGGTTTTATCGCTGAAATATTTCGCATCGTAATCGTAGAAAGTGTTCGCCGCATCGATGCGCACCAGTGGCAACGCTTCACCCTGCAGGACAGCCGCCGTGTATTCGATGCCGGTCACCCAGCGTTCGGCAAATACTTCCGAGCCGTAGCGCGCGGCCTCGGCATAGGCCGCGGCCAACTCATCGATACGCTCGACACGTGTCAGACCGATACTGGAACCTTCCTCGGCGGGCTTGATCATCAGCGGCAATCCCAGCGTATCGATGGTCACGCCGAAGTCCTGCGGCCCGCCGATGACGCTGTAGGCAGGCGTTCCGAGTCCGGCGCCGGCGATTAACTGCTTGGTGCGCAGCTTGTCCATCGCGATGGCCGAACCCTTGATGCCGCTGCCCGTGTAAGGAACGCCGAACGACTCGAGCAAACCCTGCACGCGGCCGTCTTCGCCGCCCCGGCCGTGCAGCGCGATCCACGCACGGTCGAATTCACCGGTCTGCAACGTGCTGATCAGCGCATCGGCCGTATCGACGCGGTGAGCATCGACGCCACGCGCCAGCAACGCCTTGTTGACGGCCGCGCCGGACATCAGCGAAACCTCGCGTTCCGACGATCGCCCGCCGAGCAGCACGGCAACCTTGCCGAATTGCTGCGGATCACTGACGACATGCCTGCGCTCACCGCCCATCATGCGGCCTCCCCGATGATGTGCACCTCGAGTTCGAGACGCACACCGTGATTCGCCTCGACCCGGTCACGGACCCGCGCGATCAATGCCTCGACATCGGCCGCCGTGGCGTCACCGGTGTTGATGATGAAATTGGCATGCTTGGCCGACACTTCGGCACCGCCGATTCGCTCACCTTTGAGGCCGGCCGATTCGATCAGCTGCGCCGCATGCCCACCGGGCGGGTTCCGAAATACCGAACCACAACTGGGCAGACCGAGCGGTTGCGTCTGCTGGCGTTCGCGCAACAGGTCGCGGACCGCGTCGGCGTCGTGACCCGACTGCGCGACAAATTCGAATCGTGCGGCCAGGAACCATTCATCGGCCGGGCCGGTAACCTGCCGGTAGCCGACGGTAAAGTCGGACCGCGGGCGAGTGCGTATGCGGCCGGCGCGATCGAGAGTATCGACATCGATGACCGTATCCCAGGTCTCACCGCCGAAGGCGCCGGCATTCATCGCCAGCGCACCGCCGATCGTGCCGGGTATGCCGGCAAAAAATGCGGCCGGCCCGAGCCCCCAGCCGGCGCAGCGCCGTGCAAAACTGGTGCACGGCACGCCGGCGCCGGCCTCGACGCAGCAGTCGGAGCGCCGAACCATGTCACCCAGCGCCCGACCGGGCGCGATCACGACGCCGCGGATCCCGCCGTCGCGCACCAGCAGATTGCTGCCGAGACCGGTCCAGTGAATCGGCGTGTCACGATCCAGATCACCGAGAAAGGCCTGCAGTTCGCCGACCGATGCGGGCCGGAAATAGACATCCGCGGGCCCGCCGACTCGCCACGTCGTGTGTCGGGACATCGGTTCTTTGGTTAGCACCGTATTCACCGCTGCGCCTCCGCGACTGCCCGGGGCAATCCGCTCGCCACGGCGCCGATGCTGCCGGCGCCGAGTGTCAGCACGATGTCGCCGTCGACCAGCATATCGGCCAGCAACCCGGGCAACGCCGCCAGATCGGCGACGAACACGGGTTCGACACGCCCGCGCGTACGAATCGCGCGACAGATCGCCCGGCCGTCGGCGCCGGGAATCGGGTCTTCGCCGGCCGCGTACACCTCGGCGACAAACAGCACGTCGGCCTCGGCAAGAACCTCGGCAAAATCATCGAGTAGTTCGCGGGTGCGCGAATACCGGTGCGGCTGAAACACCACAACCGGGCGACGGTCCGGCCAGCTGTCGCGTACGGCCTGCAGCGTCGCGGCGATCTCGGTCGGGTGATGACCGTAATCATCGACAAACAGCACCTGCCCGGCCGGCAGCGCGACGTCGGCAACAATCTGCATCCGTCGTTCGATGCCCGCAAATTCCGCCAGCGCGCGGCACACGGCGTCGTCGGCAAGTTCCAGTTCATGCGCAACGGCGATAGCGGCCAGCGCGTTAGCCACATTGTGGCGACCGGGAAGATTTAGCTCGACGGCCAGCGCTTCGGTGCAGCCGGGCCGCCACACCGAAAAACGGGAGCCGGTGCCGCGGCTCTCGATATCAACCGCGCGCACGTCGGCGTCGGCGCTCATGCCATAGGTCAGCACGGCTCGCTTGACGCCGGGCAGGGCCGCGCGCACGCCCGCATCATCCAGGCACATGATCGCCACGCCGTAGAACGGCAGGTTGTGCAGGAACTCCAGGAAGCTGTCGCGCAAGGCCTGTATGTCGCCGCCGTAGGTCGACATGTGATCGGCATCGATATTGGTGACGACAGCCATCATCGGGTTGAGATGAATAAACGACGCATCGCTCTCATCGGCTTCGGCGACGAGATAATGGCCGGCGCCAAGTCTGCCGTTCGCATCAGCGCTCATCAGGCGCCCGCCGATCAGGAATGTCGGATCCTCGCCGGCTTCCGCCAGCACACTGGCCACCAGGCTGGTCGTCGTCGTCTTGCCGTGCGTGCCCGACACCGCAATCGCGTACCGAAAGCGCATCAATTCGGCGAGCATCTCGGCGCGCCGGATGATCGGCAGGCGCCGGTCCCGCGCCACGATGATCTCGGGATTCTGCGGGTCGATCGCACTGGACACGACGATGAGATCCGCATCGCCGATATTTTCACCGCGATGACCGATGGCGATATCCGCGCCGAGTCCCGCCAGACGCCGCGTAACCTTGGATTCTTTCAGGTCCGATCCCTGCACGCCGTACCCGAGATTGATCAATACCTCGGCAATACCGCCCATGCCGACACCGCCGATGCCGATCAGATGCACCCGGTTAATTTTTCGCATGCGCTTGTTCATGACGCCTGCACCAGGGATAAGCAGACTTCGACCACGTCGCGGGTCGCATCGGGCCGCGCCAGTGAGCGGGCGCGCTCGGCACGCGCGACAATCAGCGCGCGGTCCGCGCAACAGCCGCGCAACTCGGCGGCCAGCCGTTCGGCCGTCAATTCCGACTGCGGCAACAATACCGCAGCACTGGCATCGGCCAGGTAGCGGGCATTCCTGGTCTGATGATCGTCGACGGCGCTCGGATAGGGCACGAGGATTGAACCGAGACCGGCTGCGGTCAGTTCGGCAATCGTCAGCGCGCCGGCCCGGCACACGACGAGGTCGGCCCAACCGTAACACTCGGCGATATCATCGATAAACGCATCAACGCGGGCCTCGATACCGACCGCCTGGTAAGCGTCGCGCGTGGCTTCGCAGTCGATCCGGCCGGCCTGATGCCAGACGGCCGGCCGCTGCGTCGCATCGAGCAGGCTGACGGCCGCCGGCAGCGCTTCGTTCAGCGCGCGTGCGCCCTGGCTGCCGCCGAGCACGAGGACGCGCAGGCGCCCGCTGCGCCCGGCCAACCGCTCGGTCGGCGCTGCCAGCGCGGCGATATCGGCCCGCACCGGGTTGCCGACCAGTCGCGCCCGGACACCGGAAGAAAAACTGCCCGGGAAGGCCTCAAGCACTTCCCGGGCCAGTCCAGCCAGAAGACGGTTCGTCAGCCCGGCGACGGAATTTTGTTCGTGAATCACCAGCGGTTTGCCAAGCAGCCACGCGGCAAGTCCGCCCGGACCCGACGCGAAGCCGCCCATGCCCAGCACGAGTTTCGGTTGCCGGCGGCGCACGACGCGCAGTGCGTCGAAGACGGCCAGCAGCAGCCGCAGCGGTGCAATGATCCATGACCATGCGCCCTTGCCGCGCAGGCCCGAGACGCGGGTTGCCTCGAGCGGAAAACCATCGCGCGGCACGAGTTCGTTCTCGATGCCGTGACGCGAGCCGAGCCACACGATTTCCTGATCGCGTCCGCGCAGCGCGCGCGCCACCGCCAGCGCCGGAAATACGTGTCCACCGGTACCGCCCGCCATGATCAGGATTGGCCCGCTCATTGCCTGCCCGCTCATCGCCTGCCCGCCCTGGCCCGGCCGCCGGGAGCATCCGCCAACTGCCGGGTCTCCATCTCGATGCGCAACAACAGGCCGAGCGCCGTCAGCATGATGATCATGCTGCTGCGCCCGTAGCTGATCAGCGGCAGCGTCAGGCCCTTGGTTGGCAGCACGCCCATGTTGACGCCGATGTTGATGAACACCTGCACCGCGATCCAGATCGCAAGACCGAAGGCGAGATAGGCCTGGTACCAGCGACCGGCCGCCGCGGCATTGCGGGCGATACCGAGCGCACGCCAGACCAGCGCCGCGAACAGCGCGATCAGCAACACGCTGCCGACGAGACCGAATTCTTCGGCAATCACCGCAAAGACGAAGTCAGTGTGCGCCTCGGGCAGGTAAAACAGCTTCTGCACGCTGCCGCCGAGGCCCACACCGAACCACTTCCCGGAGCCGATGGCGATCAGCGACTGCGTCAGCTGGAATCCCGAATCGAACGGATCCGCCCACGGATCCATGAACCCGGTCAGTCGCTTGAGACGATACGGCGACACGAGGGCGAGGATGACGGCGCCGCCGCCGATGAAGAGGCTGCCGGCCAAAAAGTCCCGCAGCCGGGCGCCGGCGATGAACAACACGGCCAGCGAGATCGCAAGCATGAGGACCGATGCGCCGAAATCCGGCTCCAGCAGCAACAGCCCGCAGATCATCAGGATCAGCAGCATCGGTTTGACGAATCCCCACAGCCGCTCGCGCAGTTCGGTGCGGTGACGAACGGCATAACCGGAGATATACATGAGCATCAGCAGGCGAGCAGGCTCGGACACCTGCATGACGTTGACGCCGCCGACGCTGAGCCAGCGAGTGCTGCCGTTGACCATGTTGCCAAGGCCCGGGATCAGCACGGCGATCAACAGCGCAATAGCCAAGCAGACGAAGACGAAGGCGATCCGCTCCCAGAACACGGTCGGTACCCGCAACATCGCGGCGGCGCCGGTCAGCCCGATGAAGACGGCGACGAGCTGGCGTTCGAAGTAGAACAGCGGGTTGCTGGTATTGCGCTCGGCCAGCGAGATCGATGCCGACGTCAGCATGACCAGACCAACGCACAACAACGTCGCGACGATCAGAACCAGCATCCAGTCGATATGTCGATCGAAATCGAACGTAGCAGCCGTCGTGGCTCGCGACCTGCGGGTTGCAGTGGCGGCCGTCACTGCCCGAGCCCCGCGACGGCTGCCGCAAACACGTCGCCGCGCTCGGCATAACTGCGATACATGTCGAGACTGCTGCAGGCCGGCGCGAGCAGCACCGTGTGTCCCGGCGCGGCGAGGTCGCGCGCGGCGCCGACCGCCTCGCGCATATCGGTCACCATCCGCAGCGCACACACACCGTCGAGTTCACGGGCAATCAACGCAGCGTCACGGCCGAGCAGGATCACGCTGGCGTCACGACCGGCCAGCGCCGTGGCCAGCGCGGAGAACGTCCCGCCCTTCGCGTCGCCGCCGGCGATCAGCACCAACGGGTCGTCTATGGCGGCAAGACTCGTCAGCGCGGCGTCGACATTGGTCGCCTTCGAATCATCGATCCACGTGATGCCGTGCGCGGTCGACACGACCTGCATCCGGTGCGGCAGCCCGCCGAACTGCTTGAGCGCCTGCGCCATGATGTTCACGTTCGCGCCGACGGCGGCGCCAAGCGCCAGCGCCGCCATCGCGTTCGAAACGTTGTGCCGGCCGATCAGGGCCAGGTCGTCGATCGACAGCAGCAATTCGTCACCGCGGACGATGCACTCGCCGTGCGCCGTCCGGCGCACGCCGAACTGCCCGGCGGCAGGCCGATCCATGCCGTAGGTCGTCACCGGTGTGGACCCCGGCACGAGCCCGGCCAACGCCGGCGCATCACGATTGACGACGCCGTGACGACAGGCCTCGTAGATGCGCGCCTTGGCAACGATATAGGCCGACATGTCGCCGTGCTGATCCAGATGATCCGGCGACAGGTTCAATATGACGGCCGCGGCCGCCGGTACCGGGCGGCTGCGCTCGAGCTGGAAGCTCGACAACTCCAGCACGCAGACCTCGGCGCCGTCCGCCGCGTCGAGCAGGTCCAGCGCCGGCGTACCGATGTTACCGCCGACCAGGGCGCGCATGCCGGCCGCGGTCAGGATTTCGCCCAGCATCGCCGTGACCGTGCTCTTGCCGTTGGAACCGGTGATCGCACAGATCGGCACGGCGCATTCGGCGACGAACAGATCAATGTCGCTGACGATGTCGAGCCCGCGCCCGCGCGCCTCGGCAAGCAGTGCGGCGCCGATATCGACGCCCGGCGAAACAACGACGCGCTTGATCGCGGCGCCGAGCGCGGGCATCGGCCCGCCGACATGCACGCGCGCATCCGGCATGACATCAAGTATCGCGTCCAGGCCGGGTGGCGCAGCGCGCGTATCCACGAACTCGGCCGCAATGCCACGAGCCGCGAAATACCGCGCGCAGGATGCACCCGTCAGACCCATGCCCATGACCAGCGCCGTCGGCTCGACGGAGACGGCGTTGGCAGCAGGATCGATTTTCATCGCTGACATCATCATCACCGCAGTTTCAGACTCGACAGGCCGACGAGCACGAGAATCACGGTGATGATCCAGAACCGGACGATCACCTTCGGCTCGGCCCAGCCCTTCAATTCATAATGGTGGTGCAGCGGCGCCATACGGAAGATGCGCCGGCCGGTCAGCTTGAACGAAGCGACCTGGATGATGACCGACAACGTCTCAACGACGAACAGCCCGCCCATGATCGCCAGCACCAGTTCCTGGCGCACGATCACCGCGACCGTGCCGAGCGCCGCGCCGAGGGCCAGCGCACCGATGTCGCCCATGAATACCTGCGCCGGGTAGGTGTTGAACCACAGGAAGCCGAGCCCGGCACCGGACATCGACGCACAGAACACCATCATCTCGCCGGCCCCGCTGATATACGGGATGTCGAGATAACCGGAAAAGATGCTGTTACCGGCCGCGTAGCCGAAGATGCCCAGCGCACCGCCGACCAGAACCGCCGGCATGATCGCCAAACCATCGAGCCCGTCGGTCAGATTGACGGCATTGGACGTGCCGACAATGACGAAATACGTCAGCACGATATAGAACGCACCGAGGGGTATGGCGACGCCCTTGAAATACGGGATCAGCAGCGCTGTGTCATCGGGATTGTCGGCGAGCAGGAACAGAATCACGGCAACGGCAATCGCCGTCAGCGATTGCCAGAAGATCTTGCCGCGCGCAGACATGCCGGCGGGATCGCGCAGCACGAGCTTCTTGTAGTCGTCGACGAAGCCGATCATGCCGAACGCCGCAGTCACGGCGATGACGATCCAGACGTAGGCGCTCTTGAGGTCGGCCCACAGCAGCGTACTGACGATGATGGCGACGAGAATCAGCACCCCGCCCATCGTCGGCGTACCCGCCTTGGGCAGATGACTCTCGGGGCCGTCGGTCCTGACCGTCTGACCGATCTGCCGCACACTCAGGCGCCGGATCATCCGCGGCCCGGCAACCAGCGAGATCACCAGCGCAGTCAGCGCGCCCATGATCGCGCGCATGGTGATATACGTGAACACATTGAACCCGGACACATAATCTTTCAGGGTCTCGGCCAGCCACAACAGCATCAGGCAGATCCTCCGACGGTCCCGGCATCATCGGCGAGGCGCTGTATGACGTGCTCCATGCCCATGCAACGCGAGCCCTTGACGAGGATGGTGCAATCGTCGCCGCGGCCCGCATCCGGATCGACGGCGATCGCCGCGAGCAGCGCATCACGCGCGTCGAACGCGCGCGCCCCGACGCCGAAGGCATCAGCGGCGTCCCGCGCACTGCGGCCGAGCGTCCACAGGCGATCGATACCCGCCGCCTTGGCATGCCGTCCGACAGCCGCGTGCAGCGCGTTGCTGGTTTCGCCGAGTTCGGCCATATCGCCGAGGATCAGCCAGCGATAACCCGGCCGGTCCGCGAGCACATCAATCGCAGCGCACACCGACACCGGGTTTGCGTTATACGTGTCGTCGATGAGGCGAATGCCGTCACGGCCGCGCAGGGTCCGCAGGCGGCCGGCGACGTTTTCGATCGATGCAAGTCCCGCACCGATCGAATCCCACGCCGCGCCGGCCGCCCGGGTCACCGCGATCGCCCCAAGTGCGTTGAGCACATTGTGACGACCGACCATTGGCAATCTGATCGAAAACCGATCTGTTGCCTCGCGCACATCGAACGACAATTCATATCCTTGTGGTGTGACGGTTTGCCGAATATTTTCGGCACGGTAGTCGGCGGTTTCGTGCAGGCCGAAGGTCACGACGCGCGCCGAACCGGCCAGTCGTCGCCAGAGCCCGGCATGCGGATCGTCACGGTTGATCACGGCCGTGCCCGCCGCGCCCAGGCCCGCGAACAATTCACCCTTGGTCTCGGCGACGACCTGCTCAGAGCCGAATCCGGCCAGGTGCGCCGCACCGGCATTCGTGACGATGCCGATCGTCGGCATGGCAATACCGGTCAGATAGGCGATATCACCCGGCCGGGCTGCGCCCATTTCCAGGACCGCCGCCGCGTGCGCCGCACGCAGCCGCAGTACCGTCAGCGGCAGACCGATCTCATTATTCAGGTTGCCGATCGTGGCGAGCGTCGTGTCGGCGCCGCCAAAATGGCCGCGCAACACGGCGGCGATCATTTCCTTGACCGTTGTCTTGCCGTTGCTGCCCGTCACCGCGACGACCGGCACGTCGAATTGGTCGCGCCATGTTCTGGCCAGCGCGCCGAGTGCAATCTGCGTATTCGGCACCTCGACCTGCGGCAGTCCGACGGCCTGACGCTGCTCCACGACCGCACCGGCCGCGCCGCGCCGTTCGGCATCAGCAATGAACGCGGCGGCGTCGAAACGCTCGCCGCGCAGCGCGAAGAACAGCTGTCCCGGCGTCAGCGACCGGGTATCGGTACTCACCGAATCGAAGCTGCGATCCGCGCCGATCAGCGTCCCGCTGACCGATTCGGCAACCATGTTCAGCGTGCCCATCGTCATTCCACCCGACCCAGCGCAAGGCGCGCGACCGCGGCATCGGAGAACGGCAATGCCGCATTGCCGATCCGTTGCACGGTTTCATGACCCTTGCCGGCGATCAGCACGACGTCGCCTGCCGCAGCCGCATCGATCGCGGCACGGATCGCCACCGCGCGGTCGTGCACGACTTCACAATGCGCCGCCGGATCGACGCCGGCCAGCACCTGTTCGACGATCGCCTGCGGGTCTTCTTCACGCGGGTTGTCGTCGGTCACGATCATGAAATCGGCCAGCGATGCAGCGATCGCACCCATCGAGCGGCGCTTGCCGCGGTCGCGATTGCCCCCGCAACCGAACACGCACCAGATCCGACCGTCCGTGTGACGCCGGACCGTCTCGAGCGCCTTGCCAAGCGCGTCGGGCGTATGCGCGAAATCCACGATGACGGTCGGCCGCGCCTTGCCGCTGCGGATCAACTCCATGCGCCCCGGCGGCGCGGCGGCATGATCGAGCGCGGCGATCGCCGCGTCGAAACCGACACCGTTGGCCAGCAAAATGCCGACTGCCATCGCCAGATTCTCGGCGTTGAACCGACCCCAGAGCGCGCTTTCAAGCAACGCGTCACCGAAATCGCCGCTGAGCTGCAAGCCGATACCGGCCGCCCGCTCGCCGACGATGCGCCCGCGCAGCCGTGCGTCGGGCGCGGCGCCATCCGTATCGACGACGGCAACCGAGATCAACTCAGCCCCCGAATCGAGTCGACCCGCCAGTTCGGCGCCGAACCGGTCGCCGACGTTCAGCACGGCCGTACGAATGTCTCCGCCGGCGAATAATCGCGCCTTGGCCTCGGCATATCGCTCCATGCTGCCGTGGTAATCGAGATGGTCGCGGCTCAGGTTCGTCAGCGCCGCGATCCGGAAGCGCACGCCATCGACGCGATGCTGGTCCAGCGCATGCGATGAAACCTCGGCGATCACGCGGCGCGCGCCATCCCCGGTCAGTTCACGCAGCCGGCGATGCAGCGTGACGCAACCGGGCGTCGTCAGCGCACTGGGCCGCAGCGCGTTGCCGGCACCGTAGCCGAGCGTGCCGATGTATCCGGCATGCATGCCGAGACGATTCAGGGCCCGTGCGACGAGATACGCGGTGGTCGTCTTGCCGTTCGTGCCGGTAATCCCCGTCACGTCGATGTCGGCCGACGGCGCACCGAAAAACCGGTCGGCAATCACACCGAGCCTGGCCCGCAAACCGACAACGCGGATGCCCGTCACCGTCGTCGGCAGCACCGGGGCATCGACGCCGGCCGCCGGCTCCCAGGCCAGGACCCGGATTCCGGCATCGATCGCCTGCGGCAGGAACTCGAGTCCGTGACGGGCACCGCCGGCGCAGGCCAGGAACATTCCGCCGGCGACGGCATCGCGATGATCGTCGGCGATATCGGTGACCGCGACATCCGGCATCGTCAGGTCCATGCCCGCCAGCAGGTGGCGCAGTGGTGTCACGTCAGGCGCCGCAATCACTGACCGGCCACCGCGAGTCGTGTCGTGGCGCCGGGGCGCACGAAGTTGTCCGGGGGAACGGCCAGGATGCGCAAGGCACCCTCGACCACATTGGCAAACACCGGCGCGGCGACTTCGCCACCGTAATAGTCACCATTCGACGGGTCATCGATGACGACGACGACGACCAACCGCGGCTGCGTGACCGGCACCGTGCCGGCGAACAATGCCGTGTAACGGTCTTCCGAATAGCCGCCGGGCACGAATTTCTTGGAGGTTCCCGTCTTGCCCGCGACGCGGTAGCCGGCCACCGCGGCCCGCTGACCGGTGCCGTCGGGACCGACAACGGTTTCGAGCATCGACAGCACGGCATTGGCGGTTGACGCTTTGATCACACGCCGCGCGATCGGCGACTGCTCGACCCGCAACAGGGACACGGGTCGATGCAACCCGCCGGCCGCGATCACGGCATAGGCCTGAGCCAGTTGGAGTGGCGTCACGGACAGCCCGTAACCATAGGCGAGCGTTGCCTGGCTGATCGGCCTCCAGTTTGCATAGTGACTGAGCAACCCTGCCGACTCGCCGGGAAAGCCACTGCCGCTGAGCCGCCCGAGCCCAAAACCGGACAGCACGCCATACAGCCTCTCGGGCGGCAGCGACATCGCGATTTTCGTCGCACCGACGTTACTCGATCGGGCGAGAATGGTCTGCAGGTCAATCCTGCCGAGATTGTGGTTGTCCTCGATGACCTTTGAGCCGACCTTGATGCGCCCAGGCGATGTGTCGACGCGACTCGCGGCATCGTATTGCCCGCTCTCGAGCGCCGCGGCGATCACCAGCGTCTTGAGGCTCGAACCGGGCTCAAAAATATCCGTGATGGCCCGGTTCCGATACTTCTCGGCCGCGAACTGCGCGCGATCGTTCGGGTTAAAGGACGGCTGGTTGACCATGGCAAGGACCTCGCCGGTCGCGACATCGAGCACGACGATCGATCCGGATGCCGAGCCGCTGCGCTGAATCGCCGACTTGAGCTCGCGATAGGCCAGGTACTGAATGCGCAGATCGATCGATGTCGCCAGTTCGCGACCCGGGCTCGGCGACTGAATACGCTCGACGTCCTCGACGATCCGCCCAAGCCGGTCCTTCAATACGCGGCGCTTGCCGGGCTTGCCGGCCAGCCACTGATCGAAAGCGAGCTCAATACCCTCCTGGCCGGCATCGTCGATGTCGGTAAAACCGATCAGGTGCCCGACGACTTCGCCGGCCGGATAGTAACGCCGGTACTCGCGCTCGATGTCGACGCCGGGGATCTCGAGCGCGGCGATGGCCGCGGCATCCACTGGCCGCAGGTGGCGTTTCAGATACATGAATTCGCGCTCGATATTGCGCGTCAGTCGTTGCGCCAGCGCGTCGGCATCCATGCCCAGTGCAACCGCCAGTTGCGGAATACGGTCGGCGGCCTGGACGATCTCACGCGGATTGATCCAGATGCTGTCGACCGGCGTACTGACCGCGAGCGGCTCGCCGTTGCGGTCCGTGATCACGCCGCGATGCGCCGGGATCTTTGCCACCCGCAGATGTCGCACATCCGCCTGATGCGTCAGGAAGTCAACGTCCAAAGCCTGTAACCACACGGCGCGCACGAGGAGCACCGCAACCAGTCCGATCAAGATCCCGACAGCCCAGTATCCGCGCAGCAGGAAACTGCGGCTGAGCATTGCCTCCGTTTGCGCCTTGGACATCACGGTTCGAGCAACGTCATTTCGGTGGCCACCGGTGGGCGCATGCTCATTTTCTCGCGGGCCAGCCGCTCGACCCGGCCGTAGGTCGCCAATGTGCTTTGCTCGAGCTGCCACTGCCCCCACTCGACCTCCATCCGGTCACGCTCGACGTTGAGGCGCTGCAACTCGGTGAACAACTTGCGCGTTTCGTGCTTCGCATAGATGCCGCCGATCGCCGAAGCGATCAGCCCGCCGACGATCAGCGCCAGCGCGATGACCTGGGTCATGCGCGCCGTCATCGGATCCGCTCCCCGACCCGCAGCGTCGCGCTGCGGGAGCGCGGATTCCGCTGCAGTTCATCCGCGCCGGGCCGTATCGCCCGCGTGGGCAGACGCAATCTGGGCAGCGCGGACTCCGGCACCTGCGGCAGTCGGGACAGGGCCGGGTCCACGCGCGACTGATCGCGCAGATAGCGTTTGACTAGACGGTCCTCGAGCGAATGAAAGCTGATCACGGCGAGCCGACCGCCGGGACGCAGCGCGTCGACCGCCTGGCCCAGCACGCGCTCGATGGCGCCGAGTTCGTCATTGATATGGATGCGGATCGCCTGGAAAGATTTGGTCGCCGGATGCTTCGCACCCGGCTTGCGCCGCACGACGCGCTCGACGAGCGCGGCCAGTTCACCGGTGGTCGCGAGCGGCCGCTCGGCACGCTGCCGGCAGATCTCGCGCGCAATCCGCGGCGCGGCGCGTTCTTCTCCATAACGGTATAACACGGTCTTGATTGATTCTTCCGTCGCCGTATTCAGCCAGTCGCAGGCGCTGGGTCCCTCACCGGGATTCATGCGCATGTCGAGCGGACCATCCACCCTGAAACCAAACCCACGCTGCCCGTCATCGAGCTGTGGTGACGACACGCCCAGATCGAGCAACACGCCGTCGACCCGGCCGAACCTGTCATGTGCCTGCAAAAATTCCCGCAACTCCGCGAAATTGTGCTGCTCGATCGTGAACCGCGGATCCTGGCCGGCCAGCGCCCGGCCAGCGGCCATGGCCTGCGGGTCGCGGTCCAGCGCGAACAGACGGCCTTCAGGCCCGAGGCGGCGAAGAATTTCACGGCTGTGGCCGCCGCGCCCGAACGTCCCGTCGACATAGACGCCATCCGTGACGACATGCAACTGGTCGACCGAGTCTGCGAGCAACACCGGCACATGTGAATCCACCCCAACCCCCTGAAACACCGGGGAACGACCACCCTCAATTTTCTAAACCGGCGAGAACCGGCCGCTAGTACGACAGGTTTTCCAACTCGGCGGTCAGCCCCGCCGCATCCGCAGATCCGGGCGCCATCCAGCGACTCAGTTGCTCGTTCCAGCGGCCCTCGTCCCACACCTCAAATTTGTTGCCCTGTCCGAACATCATCGCCTGACGATCAAGACCGGCGAATTCACGGTGCTCCTTGGGAATCAGCAGGCGAAAGTGGCTATCCAGCTCCACATCCGTCGCGTAACCCATCAGCAACCCGCGCAGTTGTTGTGACATCGGATGCAGATTCGGCAGACGCATCAGCTTTCGCGCGACCTCTTCCCAGTCCGGCAACGGGTAAATCAGCAGGCAGCTGCGCAGATCGACAGTGCATATCAGCTGACCATCGCAGCGGGCGGTGATCCGCTCGCGATACTTGGTCGGCAGTGATAGCCTCCCCTTGGCATCCAGGGTGATTTTTGTCGGTCCGCGAAGCATTGAAATGGAGACAAGTTTGCCCATTTCCTCCCACTTTTTACCACTTGCCGACACTATAGGGAGCGGGCTGACCGACTGTCAATAATCGAGACAATTAATTCTTTTCAGGACAGCGACTTAGCCGTGGTTTTACGAATCAGGAGGCGACTATTCCGAGTGGCCTCATACGCAAAATCATGGGCTTAGAAAGCTTTCTTTCGGCAGATATTGAAGTGTGAAGGCCAGGCCCCGGAACGGGGCCTGTGCGCGGGCGGTGCCGCCCGGTTGCGCACGACGCCGCGCAACTCACTGATAATGAAGGAGCCAGCCTGTAAGCCGGGTTCTGTCGAGGACAATCATTCATCTGGGGCCGCTGTCACCAGCGGCCTCTAGCGACCTACCCGGGAGTCCGCGCGGACGACGGTTCCACCGACCTTACGGCCGGCGAATACTCCTCTATTTGGTCTTGCTCCGGGTGGGGTTTACCGTGCCGCGGCGTGTTACCACCCGCGCGGTGCGCTCTTACCGCACCTTTTCACCCTTACCTCTAGCCGTTGCCGGCCCGTGGCGGTCTGTTTTCTGTGGCACTTTCCGTAGGCTCGCGCCCCCCAGGCATTACCTGGCACCCTGTCCGCCGGAGCCCGGACTTTCCTCCCGGGGCATAAGCCCCAGGCGATTGCCCGGCCGACTCCAACCCCGACGATAGCGAGGACTGGTGCCGGTGTACAGTTTCTTAAGTTTCTTAAGTTATTGGCCGCATTGAGTCATGTCACAACCCAGATCCCAGTGCCTATGCTGGGCCCATGGCTCGTCAACCCCGCATCCATTACCCCGGCGCGCTATACCACGTCACGCTGCGCGGTAATGATCGCCAAACCATTTTCTTTCTCGACTCCGACCGGCGGCTCTGGGAGTCCATCCTTCAGACTGCACTGAAACGTTATCAGGCCACCGTTCACGGCTACTGCTGGATGACCAATCACATGCACCTGATAATCCAGGTTGCAGAGGAGCCGCTCGCATCAACGATACGTTTTGCCGCCAGCCAGTACGCGCGAAAAATCAATCTGCGCGAGCAACGCACCGGCCATCTTTTCGAGCGTCGCCACGGCGCGGCTCCCGTACAGGACGACAGCTACCTGAAGGGGCTGGTCCGCTATATTCATGACAATCCTGTGCGCGCCGGTCTGGTTGATCGCATGGATCAGTACCCCTGGAGCAGCCATCTTGCCTATGCGGGTCATCTGGAAAAGAACTGGCTGGAGACCCGGGCCGTGCTCGGGGTATTCGGCGCGACGAGGCGGGCGGCCCGGCGACATTACCTGACCTTCATGCTCGCAGAGGATGACGAGGACTTATCCCGATATCGAACGGGCGTTCACGAAGCAGATGAAGTTTTGAATGACACGACCGCTAGCTTTGGCAGCCTGACTGCACCCCCGCCGCGGCTGCCTCCCCTGACTCTCGAATCGATTATCCGGGGTCATCTCCAGGCCAGCGATCTCACGGAAGCCCTGCTGACAGGGCCGAGCAGGGCCAGATATATCACGCAGGTCAGGACTGACATTGCCATGGACGCACTCGAGCAAGGCATCGCAAATATTGCAGAACTGGCCAGACGACTGCACCGATCGGAGTCGGCCATCAGTCAGGCCGTCAGCGCCAGACGAAATGCGTTGCGGCGAAAAACTTCAGAAACTTAAGAAACTGTACACCGGCACCAATCACGCACCGGCACCAATCATTCCGACTTGAGGTCATTGGCTAGCTGATAGGTCTCGCGTTTTCGCGCGCCGGTAATCTCGGCCGCGATCGCGGCCGCCTGGCTGGCCGGCAGGCTCCGCAGCAGGATGGCCAGCACTCGTTCGAGGTCCGCCGACACAACGCTGTCGACAACCGGCGCACCGCCGATAACGAGCGTGCATTCGCCCTTGCCGCCGCCGGGATCGTCGGCGAGTTGCGCCCGGACCGCGGCCACGTCCCCGCGGTAAATCGTCTCATGGAGCTTGGTCATCTCACGAGCCAGCGTCACAGGCCGCCCGGGGCCGAACGCCGCCTCGACGTCGGCCAGCATGTCGGCGATCCGGTGGACCGATTCATACAGGATCAGCGTTTCGGGTGCGTCGGCCAGCACCGCGAGTCGCTTGCGGCGGGCGCCGGGCCGGGCCGGCAGAAAGCCCTCGAACCGAAACCGGTCCGTCGGCAGACCCGCGACCGACAGCGCCGCGATGGCCGCACAGCAGCCGGGTATCGGACTGACCGGCAACCCGGCCGCGCGCACCTGCTCGACGACCCGGTAACCGGGGTCACTGATCAGCGGCGTGCCGGCATCGCTGATCAGCGCGATATCGCCCCCGTCGATCAGGGCCGCGAGCACCTGCTCCACCCGCGCCGATTCATTGTGTTCATGCAGCGACAGCAGGCGGGTCCGGATGCCCAGATGCGTTAGCAATTGCCCCGCACGGCGGGTATCCTCGGCTGCCACGATCGCTACACGCTGCAACACTTCGCGCGCGCGCGCGCTGATGTCGCCGAGATTACCGATCGGCGTCGCGACGACGAACAGCGTTCCGGGATCCGAGGTCAAAACCAGTCAACTCCTGAGTCCATTCGTGCACCATCTCCGCTCACAGATCACAAGTCTACGCGCGTCATCAACGCGCCGCGAAATCATGTCCGGCTGCGTGGCGCTGCTGCTCGTGGCCATCACGCTGACAGCCTGTGTCCCGACGCCGCTGACGGCACCCGCCGCGCCGCCCGGTGCCGTCGCCGCCAATCGCGCCGAAGCGCTGTCGGCACGCGGCCTGCACCAGGAAGCAGCCGACGCCTATCTGCAACTGGCCCGCGGCACAGAACGCCCAACCGATCGCCAGCGCTTCCTGATCCTGATGGCGCGCGAACGGCTGCTGGCCGGCTTCCCCGAGGTCGCCGGGACGATCCTGAGCCGCCTCGGCGATCCGATCGATGGCGCCAACCTGTTGTTGTGGACCACGGTGCGCGCCGGGATAGATATCGCCATGGACGATCCGGAACGGGCGCTGGCGGCCCTGGAGCGCGCGCCGCCGGCCACCGATCCGGCATTGGCGCTGGAGATACTGCGCCTGCGAGGCAACGCCCTGTTTCGCACCGGCCGACCCGTCGCGGCGACAAACGTACTGATCGAACGCGAGACGTGGCTCGACAATCGTGACGCCATCCTCGCGCATCAATCCGAACTGTGGACGAGCTATCAGGCATGGGGCAGCGCACTGCCGCCCGCTGCGGCGGACGACGCCGGCGATCCGATCCTGACCGGCTGGCTGGAACTGGGCCGCATCGCGTGGGCCCAGCGCACCAGCCCGATGACGATGCGCAGCGCGTTGCGCGCCTGGCAGGCCGGCCACTTTACGCACCCGGCCAACGGTGCGCTGGTGCCTTCGGTCCTGGCCCGGCTGCCGGCCATGATCGATTACCCGGCCCGCATTGCCGTGCTGCTGCCGCTGTCGGGCCCGCAGAAACAGACAGCCCGTGCGGTGCGCGACGGCCTGCTCGCCGCCCATTTCCGGTCGGACGCACGCGACATTCGCCCACAGATCGCGTTTTACGACATCAATGCTTCCGACACGACCCGCGCCTATACGCAGGCCGTCACCGACGGCGCCGAATTCATCATCGGGCCCTTATTGAAGGAAGAGGTCGAAGAGCTTGCGCTGACCGGCATCTCGACGCCGACGCTGACGCTGAACTTTCTGCCCGAAGAATCACCCCTGTCGGTCGGTTTCTACCAGTTCTCACTGTCGCCGGAAGACGAGGCGCGGCAGGTCGCGCGTCGCGCCGCGGCACTCGGGCAACACCGCGCGCTGGCACTGGCGCCGAACAACAGCTGGGGCCGGCGGATGCTCGACAGCTTCACGGGGGAGCTGCAGGCACTCGGCGGCTATCTGCTCGACTACCAGTTTTACGATCCCGGCAATCCGGATTTTTCCGGCAACATCGAGCGCTTGTTGCTGATCGACGAGAGTCGCGCCCGTCGCGACCGGGTGAGCACAAATATGGGCATTCAGTTCGAATATGAGCCGCGACGCCGCGGCGATATCGACTTAATCTTTATGGCGGCACGCGCAGAAACCGGCAAACTGATTCGTCCGCAACTGCGTTTCCACTACGCCGGAGATGTGCCGACCTACTCGACGTCGGCGATCTGGCAGGAGGGCTCGCGCAACAACTCGGACCTGAATGGCATCATGTTTCCGGACGCCCCGTGGGTCATTGCCCCGGACGGCCTGTCGCTCGAGCTGCAGGAAACGCTGGAGCGATACTGGCCCGACCAGGCCGAACGCCGCTCGCGCCTGTATGCGCTCGGCTTCGACGCCTACCGGTTGATCCCGATCGTCAACGCGGGCAGCTATCGCGGTGAGATCGAAGGCGTCACCGGAACGCTGTACCTCGACAGCCGCAACCGGATCCTGCGCCGCCTGCCGTGGGCGAAGATTCAGCGCGGTCGGCCGGTGTTGATGAACCCGATCGCCGAACAGGGTCGCTGGACGAGCGGTGCCAATAGTCAGAGCCAAAGCCAGAGCCCGCAGCCATGGCCGAACACAACGACAACGGCCGGATCGCCGAAGGAATAGCGCAACGGTTTCTGCAGGCACGCGGCCTGACTTCAATGGCGACCAACTATCTGTGCCGCTACGGAGAACTTGATCTTGTGATGCGTGATGGCAACGTACTGGTCGTCGCGGAGATCCGCTACCGGCGCCGAACCGGATTTGTCGGCCCGGTCGAATCGATTTCCGCGGCAAAACGACGCAGGATCGCCAAAGCCACGATGCATTTTCGCCAGCGGCATCCGGCCTGCCGGCACCTGCCGGTCCGGTTCGACGTCGTCGGACTGTCCGGGCCGCTGCCCGAGCCGGTTGTCCTCTGGGTCGCCGGCGCGTTTACAATCGACGATATTGGCCTGCCGGGCCTGTAGCGGGAAACAACAGATGTTGGTAACGGACCGGATCCTTGCACATTTCACGGACAGCATCGCGGTGGCGCAGCGTGCCGCACCCGAACTCGCGCCCCGTATCGCCGCCGGCGCCAAGATCATGACGGTCGCGTTGCGCGGTAACGGCAAGGTACTCAGCTGCGGCAACGGGGGCTCGGCCGGCGATGCACAGCATTTCTCGGCAGAATTGCTGAACCGCTTTGAGATGGAACGACCCGGCCTGGCGGCAATGGCGCTGACCACCGACAGTTCAACGCTGACGGCAATTGCCAATGACTACGCGTACGACCAGATATTCTCGAAGCAGGTCACGGCGCTGGGTAACCCCGCCGACTGCCTGCTGGCGATATCCACGTCGGGAAACTCACCGAATGTCCTGGCCGCAGTCCATGCGGCGCATGCGCGCGGGATGAAAGTCGTCGCGCTGACCGGACGCGATGGCGGCACTATTGGCGGGGCTCTGACCGACGACGACGTCGAGATCCGTGTCCCGGATCAGCGCACCGCGCGTATCCAGGAAGTCCACCTCGTCGTCATCCACTGTCTGTGCGACACGATCGACCAGGCGCTGTTCGGGGATCAGGAAACCTGAGGCGTCAGAAATTGGTGTCAGACACCACTGCTGTCCCACAACCTTGCACATCCTGTCAGGCTGGCATGACGGAGCGGCACCTTTCCGAGACTGTGGCCCGCAGGGACGCGGGCCCCAAGCCCACATGGACGTGTTCACGGCGTGT
>JAJFJS010000121.1 GCA_021773815.1 Gammaproteobacteria bacterium | reverse complement strand
GATGAAGAACGCGAGGCTGGAGAACAGGAACGGCTGATGCGCGAGCAGGACCTTGCCGGTGTTCGTCGCCCGGATGTTATGCGGCGGCGAGACGTGCAGGTCCCACCAGCCGAGCTGGTAGTTCATGTTGTAGACCGACAGCAAGGCGATCAGCAGCACCGCGTTGCCCAGCGCCGGCAGGCCGAAGCGCTCGAGCAGTGCGTATACCGACAGCATCATCAGGCCGGACGCGGTGCCCCAGAGCAGCCCGTAGATCGTCGTCGGCGCGAGATAGAGGCGGCGGCCGTGGGTCAGCGTGCCGCGCGGCCACCAGTAGACGTAGGCCCAGATAACGATGCCGCAACAGCCGGCCAGCGCAAGATTCCAGATCGGGTCGGCGGCCTGTGCGTCGGTCACGAGCGGCGCTTGAGCGATCGCCTTGACGACGCCGGTCATCGTGGCGAAGACGAACACGAAACAGAAATAGAGCCCGGCCCGCAGCCAGGCCAGCGGCGGGCTGTGCACCATCGCCGCATGCTTCGGCCGTTCGCGAAACAGCAACACGCCGAGCGTCGCGGCGATGATGAGCACGGCGGCGAGCAGGTAGTCGTCCCAGGTCCCGGTGTAGGCATAGCCGCGCAGGAAGAAGTCGGTCGGTTTCATCGTGACTGCTCCTCGTCGAAGAACCAGTGCCAGGGTTCGTAGGCCAGACCCCACTCGTTATCGCGTGGGTAAGACAGCGTGAAGCCAAAGCGCCCGGCATTGCCGTTCAGCCATGTGAACGCCGGCGAGTCGGCAAAGGTTTCAGTCAGCGGCCGGATGCCGGGAGTCGCGATGTCGATCGCGCGGCCCGTGTGATGCTGACTGTATCCGGGCGCGGTATTGACCCGCAGGATCGTATCAATGGCCTGCCCGGCTTCGAGTTTGCCGGCGATCAGCCGCGCCTGGTCGGCGATACTGCGGAACCCGGAAACGATCAGCAGGTCGACCGAGTCGGTTGCGGCCGCGGCGACCATGTCGGCCCAGGCCCGGGCCGTCGCGGGCGTCAGTCGTTGTGGCCAGCCGATGATGTTCGGGCCCACGGCGACGAGTTCGGCCGGTTCCGCGAAGCGCGGCAGCGCCGGCGAGCGGCCGTACGATGTGGGGATGCCGAGCTGTTCCCAGCCGGGTTTCATCATCGTCCGGCACCCGTGTTCGGGATCGCGTCCGCCGTCGGGCGCTGCGCGGGGTATTGATGAGAAGTCTGCATTCCGCCGGATGTTAGCACCCGCGGGACGCGCCGGTCAGGGCAGATGGGCCCGAATGGGCGCCGTGTCCGGTCGCACGCCGCGCCAGATCAGGAACGATTCGGCTGCCTGCTCGACGAGCATGCCCCAGCCCTGGTGCACGTCCGCGGCGCCGTGTTTGCGTGCCCAGTGGCAGAACGGCGTGTCGGACATTGAGTACGACAGGTCGTAACAGGCGACATCCGGCGTGATGATCGCCGCGGGAAACGGCGGCACCTTGCCGGACAGGCCGGCCGATGTCGCGTTGATGATCAGGTCGAATTCCAGGTCGGCGAGCGCATCGAAGCGACAGGCGTAGACGGGGCCGAGTTCGGCAAACCGTTCGGCAAGATCTTCCGCCTTTTCGGACGTGCGGTTGGCAATCGTCAGCCCCTCCGGTCGCTCGCCGAGCAGCGCCGGCACGATGCCGCAGGTCGCGCCGCCGGCGCCGAGGATCAACAGTTGTCGGCGCGCGAGCTTGATGCCCAGGTTCTCGGTCAGGTCGCGGGTCAGGCCTACGCCGTCGGTGTTGTCGCCGCGCAGCGCGCCTTTGCTGTTGATGCTGATCGTGTTGACGGCGCCGGCCAGTTTCGCGCGTTTGGAGAGGTCGTCAACGAGATCGACGATCGCATTCTTGTGCGGAACCGTGACGTTGAGCCCTTTGACTCCCGACTCGATCAGTGCGTTTAATTCCGTCGTCAGATGTTCTGGCGCAATATCGATGGCGTCGTAGGTCAGGTCCTGGCGGGCCTGTTCCGCGAACTGTCGATGAATGACCGGCGACTTGCTGTGCGCAATCGGATGGCCGATGACCCCATAACGGTCCGTCATTGTTGATCCTCTTTGCGTGCCATAGCGCCGCCGACCGGCAGGTCACAATACGGCTTGGTTGACAGCTTTTTACCATAATTTCCACGGGTGTTCACTCGGGGAGGCGAGGGCATGGCGATGGTGGCAGTAAACAAGTGTCCGTGGAGCCAGAACGTCAGCGATGCCTATGAGACGTATCACGACACCGAGTGGGGCGTGCCGGCGCGTGACGATGCGCGGCAGTTCGAATTTTTGATCCTGGAGAGCGCCCAGGCGGGTCTGAGCTGGTCCACGGTACTGCACAAGCGTGCCGGTTACCGGCGCGCGTTCGCCGGGTTCGATCCGCTCAAGGTCGCCCGCTTTACTCCCCGGCGCATCGAACGGCTCGTCGTGGATTCGGCGATCATCCGTAACCGCCGCAAGATCGAGGCCGCGGTGACGAATGCCCGCGTGTTCCTGGAGGTACAGGACGCGTTCGGCAGTTTTGCAGCCTATATCTGGGGTTTCGTTGATGACGAGCCGGTCGTGCATCGCTATCGTCGTCCACAGGACGTGCCGGCGACGTCGCCGGTCTCCGACGCGTTGAGCCGCGACATGAAACAACGCGGTTTCAAGTTTGTCGGCAGCACGATCATGTACGCGCACATGCAGGCAACCGGACTCGTCAACGATCATCT
>JAJFJS010000013.1 GCA_021773815.1 Gammaproteobacteria bacterium | reverse complement strand
AAGGCCACATTCTCACAACCCACACCCGCATACGAGACGAGACCGACAAAGGGATGGCGGGAAAATACCGTTACTGGCCTCACAACCCACACCCGCATACGAGACGAGACCGGCTGGTTTAGATGGCTCTGATTTCACAACGTTAATCGGGATCATCGCGCGAACCTCTTCCCGCAGGAGCTTCAAGCCGCTCAATTGGTGGCTCTTGCCTGTTAGCCTCTCTCATCAACTGTTTGTTTATGCGACGTGGCTTAGCGTTGCGCGAACCCTCCGGCCTCTTTCGAGACGCTTCAGGTTCGCGCAACGGCTTATTTGACGGCTCAACGGCCCGCTCAGCAACACCATCTTGCGATGATGAGCCGTGTGCGAAGCCTCCCCGTCCAGAAGCGGGCTGTGCACCCGCAGAAACACCTCGTTTGAGGATGTTGATTGCGCCGACAGTGTCGGCATTGTTTTTGTACCCGCACTTCACGCATTCGAAGCGTGACTGTGTTGGCCTGTTCTCTTTAGAAACGTGCTCACATTCCGGGCACGTTTGACTTGTGTATGCCGGATCAACGTCAACAACGGACCCGCCAAGCTCTTGTGCCTTGCTCTCCAATCGGCTCCGCATCGAACGGAAACCACGCGCAAGAATTTCACGGTTAAGCGCCGCTTTCGCACGAACATTTCGCCCCGGCTTTTCCGCGTCACCGGCTGCGGAAGCTGTCATGTTTCTGACCTTCAGGTCTTCGACAGCAATCAAGCTGTTAGCGCGTGCGATTTCCAGCGCTTTGTTTCGTTGCCAGTCAGCCCGGTAGTTCGCAATCCAGCGGTCGATATTGCGAAGTCTCTCATGAGAACGACGCAAACGATTGCTTACCGGAACCTTGACACCTTTCTTGCGCGCGCCGGTATCCGTGAGAGCGTCGGCAGCTTTTGCTGCCGCGTATTCCTTGCGTGAGCACTGCCGTTGAACACGCCGCTTAAGGCGCGTCAGTCGCAGAAGGTGTGCCCTGATGTCCTTGTTTTGGTGGCTTGTTATTTTTTTTCCATCACTTGTCGCAATGGGTACCGTAACGCCCAAGTCAAGGCCGATTGATTGACCTTCGTACAAATGCCGTTCCGTTGGCTGCAAGCCGCGCATAGCGATGCACGCATAGAAATGCTTGCCGTCGCGCTTAACTGTAAGTTCGCACACCTCGCCACCTTGCTTAAGGTAGCGCTGCAATTGCTTGCCCTTGTCGCGATACTTAACCGGACCAATGCTCGGGAGCTTTACGGTGCCCGCTGCGGTATCAATCAACTCACGGATTTTCTTCCCGCCCAATGGAGCCTTGCCCTGCACCTGCCATTCGAGCCCTGCCGACGGATCATCGCGACGACTTTTCGGCCTAATTTTTCCAGCCCGAACCTTGCGGGCCGCCCCGCTCTTGGTGCGTCCTCGGCTGGCCTTTATTGCATCTGAACAATTAATGGATGCTCGCGTAATTGGCGTGCCAATTGCCTGTTTCAGCCATACTCTTTCAGGATCGTTATCTCTGACCGCAATGTAAGCCTTATTTAACTTCGTATCATTCGGATCAGGGTACGCCTTCCATGCCGCCTTCCATAGCTTTTTGCGTTCGTCTTCCGGCAAGTCGTCATCATAGCCATTGGCGTTTACATGGTCCCAACGTGCGGCCTCAAGTTGCTCGACTGTGGGCAACCAAATCCTGTTCCACACATGACGAATTGCACCAATGGTTTGGTGTACCTTCTTAGCCTGATCAGATTTGGGGTAGATGCGAAGCTTGACCGTCCGCGTGAGCCCGGCCTTGGCCGCGTTGTCTGCCTTCTTTGCAGCTGCAGCACGTGCCCGGTCAGTTTTTTCTTCTTTGGTCAGCTCGGCCATGGCCCAACATCCCGTTAAACAGCCAGTTTGTAAACATCGCATCACGTGTACCCACAGCTTGCACAAAACAAAACCACCGCCCTTGCTCGAGAACTGGGGTGCAAGCCGTGCGGAACGGTCGATTTCGGGGTGTTTTGATACAATTGATAGAGGCCGACGCCACGTGTTCGGTTGCAGAGGATCGCTATTCAAACAACGGAACATTTTTCCAATCTGGCTTGCCCGCCGGAAGATCTTCGATGTACTGCTGGCCCTGGTCCAAAACGTTGAAGCCGTTAGTGTGAAGATCAACGATGTAGCCGTCACGCCCCGACTTAAGAGTAATATATCGACTGCTGCGGATCACGTTGCGTGGCCTAGTTGCACTCACGACCTTCATTGCTGGCCTATGTGCCGCCAACGCTCAAAACCTAGATGTAGGTCAGCTTTACGAAGCGCGATGCGCTTCCTGCCACGGTGAAGCTGTTGAGCTAGTCCGCTCGCGATTGGTCATACGGGACGGGCGGTTGCTCGGCCGTAAGTCGGGACGAAGAGTGAAAGAATTCCTTTCTTATCATGGACGTTTGCGCGACGATGAAGTGACCATGATGGTCGAAGAACTCACACGCCGACTGAAGGATGATCAGGGATTGGAAACGCGCTGAGATCGAGCTCCGGCGCGCAAGCAATCAATGCACTTCGAATGTCTGATGAACAATCAACGCAACATCACCGTTCAGTGTTTCGCAAGCAAGATCGTCGTTAATCAGCGCCATGGCACCAGCCAAAAATGTGCCCTTATTCAAACCCATGTCGGTATCATCGTCAGCGCTTGGGATCGGTGGCAGTTTGTCCTTGATTTCCATGTGTGCGAAGACCCACGCTTTGTATAAGTCCGCCGGTTCTGGATCACGTATCCGGCGGTGCTGCATCCGATCCATGATGTGCAGACAGTGCGCTAGGTCGTCAATCGACATGTCCGTGCCATCGATAAAGCGCGGAATAGTGACTTGGGTTTTGGAGGTGGTATCGTCCATTATTGTGCCCTCTTGCGGTGCTGCCCGTTAAAGGCCAGCTAGCAATTCTGACAGAGACATGTCCAAGGCTTTGGCTAGCTTCACCAAACCTTTGTAGGACGGGGCCTTTGCTGCGTACATTTTCCTCATCGTGTGTCCATTTCTCTTAGTGGTGGTGGTTATCTTCTTCTACAGGCCATTTCTCCTTCTATTTTGCCGTCATAATACCCTCGCAAATAGTGCTCATTATCCCAGTCCCCGGCTATCATTGTTGTCCGAATTTTGCATTCGGTATTGTACCCAACGGCGTAGCCGTCGCTACGTCCCCGTTGATATGACACTTCAGTGCTTTCCCCACACCCCGCACCCCCAAGAAGCACAGAAATGGTCAGGAAGAGCGCTGCGATTGTGCGGTTCATCTAAATGCTCGCTTTTCCGTCTCAACGGCAACCGACTTTCTCAGCAGCCCGGTTTCCGTCCCCTGTAGGATGGCGAAGATAAACAGCACAGTTGTCGCGTACACCGTGACCAGCGTCAGAAGGGTGGCAGCGGTTCCGCCGCCGTCAGCATCTCCCGAAATCAGGCGTCCGAGCCTTGCCCTGACGATTTGCCAAAGCGACACGATAAGGCCCGTTGCACAGAGCAGTGATATGCCAAACGCCAGCGCGGTTGTGATCTGGTTCATGTTCTTTCCTCGTGTTGTGTGAAATTCATTGTTGCGGCTCATCACTCTCAAAAAGAATATCACCTTGCCCTGGAGGGGTTGTGTATTTGATGCCCAAGCGTCCAGCGCCTTCGGAGTGGGTGGCTTGTTCAAATGGCCAGCCACCGATCAGCGCCATCATTGATGGCACGCAAAGCGCGATGTTCCGATAGATCAAAAAGCGCTTTGAGTTGCTCTTTGTTTGGGTTTTTGTTTGGCGTCTACATGAACTATCGCAATCTATGTTGCACAGTGGTTGGTGGCTTACTCAGTCTCATCGAAGGTGCCGTTCGTGATGTCGTCATCACCGTCAAGGCATAACTCCGTTGCCACGTCGTCCGCTGTTTTCATAACGTTCCACATGTAAGCCTGAAGCTCGATGAAATAGATGTCTTCGTTTTCCGATCGAGCCTTAAGGCCCGCACGAAAGATAGCGGCCTTGGCTATCACCATGCCCAATGTCAAAATTTGGTCCGTTAGCTTTAGGTCTTTTAGGCTTGAAGCAAACTCGTTCGTGATTTTCGCCATGTCATCTTCGGAAAGCCTGCGTTCTAAGGTTTGTTCGCTCATCAATTCTTCTCCCATTTTGGCCTGACCGTTGCCGCAGTCCCAGCTAGCACTTCAACGCTTTTCTGCAATCTTCCGCACAACATCTAGCAATTCCGGACGGTGCAGCCAAAGCCGAATGTGCATCTCAACAGGTCCAGGAATTTGCACCTCACCAGATGCCCACCGCCGGGCTGTTCTACCGCCAACATCTAACAACGAACCGACCTCTTCTTGCGCCAGACCAAGCTTGGTGAGCGCGCTCCTGTATTCTTTTTTTTCCATCACCATCGTGGTCATTCTGTCCTGTATTTCATGCCAATTCCACGAAACCAGCATATATTATAGGTCGTTATGTCCTAATACCCAACAATAATATTGCCAGTTTATTTTAGTTTTATCTATAGGCCATATTGACCTATAGGCCAAAATGGCCTATATAGAGATCAGAAAGACGATGAGGTGGCCCGAAAGCGAAGCAAGCTAGTCAAAAAGAGCCGATGAGGTGAAGCCGGAAACAACCGGCTCCAAAGCAGCCTAGCCAAGGACATCCACACATTCGAAACCAAGCCCAAGCGAGGCCGATGGCGAAGCATGCCTGAAGCACAGCGGGATGGTAAAAACGCTTAGCGGTGTGAACATCCCCAATCAGTAGGTGTTCCCTCCCCTAAGCATTTGCTTAGGCCGTTGCTCAAACAGCGGTGTCACAGCCTTGGAGTGAAATAGATGAACTTGTTCGACAGTTGGTCTGACTTTTTCGGGTTCGTAGCGTTCTTCCTGGTGTGCTGCATCTACGCGCTTTGCATAGCTGCATACGTTGAACTCAATCCCATGTCCGCCGCACTGCTTTCATTCGTTCCCGGTGTTGCAACCCTATTCGCCGTTACACTTGCACAGGTCGCGTTTAGATTTGGCGGCCACGGTCTCAGGGCCCTTTGCAGCCCGAGCTTTTGGCGCCAGTAAGTAGAAGCAAACACAAAAAAATAGCCCGTCTCAGCGTCCTGCTGCGGCGGGCGTTTTCGTTCTCAATAAGTGAGGGCCGTTTGATCCCGTGTGCGCAAACACACGGAACGGCCCTCGTGATCCAAACCTAGGAGTAAAGATCATGAATAGAGCTATCACACACGGTAGGGGGCTCGCAATAGCCGCCGGTGTTGCGGCTACAGGTGGCGCGCTTGCCATCTTGTGGTCCGACGCCTTTCGTTCTGGCGAATGGCACTTAGAACATTGGCTAATGCCGTTGGTCGTCGGCATCGCCATATCATCGGGACATCTCGTTAGCTCAGCACTGAAAGAGCGAAAGCTTGTATCAGCGCTTGGCTTTGTCTTGATGTTCGCCCTTGCCACAGTTGTCACCGTTTACAACAGCGTTGGCAGGCAAGCGGCACAATCAGACACGGCGGATATGGCCGCTGAGCAATCAAATTCCCGGATTGATAACACTCAATCTGGTTTGTTGGAGGCTCGCAAGCGGCTGACAGACGCCGAAAAGATGGTGGCTTGGGAAATCGCCGGGCGGCCGAACAAACGCGGTCAGAAGACGTCCAAGACGGGCTGCGGTCGCAATTGCAAGGACTGGAAAACACGCGCTGACGAGGTGCGTTCCCACATCACTGTGCTCGAAACAAAGCTGTCATCACTTGGTACGAAACTGCCGGTGGCACCAAAGGCCGAACGGGCTGCAAATGTTGCGGCGTTGTTTGGCTTTGAACAAGACCGGGTCAAAAACGTCATCCGACTTATTGAACCGTTCCTGTTTGCCTTGCTTTTCGAGATTTCGGCAATCGTTGCTTTTGGCTACGGCTTCGCGCCATCGTCAAAACGCAAATCCACCAAAGCGCGTTCACACCAACCCGTCGAGCGGTCCCCTGCCCGGGCGCCGGTTTCAAAGGACGACCACGTCGTCGATTGGGTGCATGAGTTCCGCGATAGAACAGGACGGGATCCGCAGATACCAGAACTTCAATCTGCGTTCCCCGAAGTTCCAAAGACCACCGCATGGCGCCGTTGCAAGGCCGCATAAGTGAAACCCCTGGGACTTAGGTTTCAGGGGTTTCAACATCTTTCCTGGTTCCACATCTGGATTGAAACTGGATGTGGAACTCAGTTCCAGCCCCGATTTCACACCAGCATGAACCTGGAGCCAGTGCATTCGAAACTGAAACCCAATCCATACAACAATTCTGAAAGTGAAACTGAAATGAAGAGCCAAACCAAAGCGGAACTAGAAACCAAACGGTACCACCTCGAGCGCGCGCTTGATCGTCTTGCGGTCTACGAGAAGCCGATTGTGATCAACCGCGAAAATCCCTGCGGGCCTGATGAGCGGTTACTGGCCGTCCGAAATGCATCACAGGCGTGGGCGCACCAAATTCGCCAACGTCTTATTGAGATCAACGGTGATCTTTCTCTACTCTCTTAACTTGAGTGAGAAATCTTGAAGGGTAATGCTCAAAGGAGAGGGTTAGAGCGAAAGGCATAGGACTACACCCCCGGCCTGATGAGACCAAGGTGTAGTCCGGCCTTGGGATGCTTCCATGCTCAACGGAGCCGGGTCATCGCTTAAAGGCCCTTCGGTCGCGAACGCACGCCGGAGGTTCGGTTTGGTTTCAGGGAGCGTTCCCCTGTTTGCCGGGTCCAACCGTTTCGGACAACCCATCGCGCTAAGGCAAAACCCCCACGGTGCGCGACTATCACCAATCACATGCGCCGCCGTCTTGCCACTGGCTAACCGACCACACGTGCACACGGGACGCGACAAACGTTCCCGGGGTTGTTCTCGTAGGGGGTTTCCAAATGAAGCAAATCGCTTTAAGCGTTTGCACATTGGTCACCTCGAGCTTGACCCTCGGGTTGACTAGGATGCAGCGACCTTTATCGCGACATCCACTTACAAGCCCGTCTCGCAACAACGAGGCGGGCTTTTTGCGTTTTGGTGGTGTTCGTTCTGCGAAGCAACGTCAAAACTTTTGCCGTATGCATCTCGCGCAAGTTCGCTCATGTTTTCTTGTATGTGTTGCTTTCTTGTGTCACCCACTTATACCCTGTTTATATGCATTAAATGCATTTTTTAACGTGGTGCATGCGTGATGTGAAAACGCATTCAACGAAGGGTTTCATGCAGCGGGTGTTATGCATTAAATGCAAGTCACGCGGCACTTCTTATATAACTTTGTGAGGCAGGCAAATCGCGGCAATGTGCAGGCTCCAACGCACTCAAAAACACGGAGCACTCACATGGAAATTTATCGCGGATGTTCAATCACCGTAACATCACTTGGCTATGCCGCTCACGTTCGCGGTGAGACGTTTAATGTTGACGACATCTCAACCGCCAAAGGAATTATCGATGAACTACTCGACGAAGAGTTGCCAACGCTGTCGAAACAAGCACGCGACCTCTTGGAGGCCGCTGGCGTGTCGCTTTCACTAAATGGACACCACACGCGCTCAGCCGTTGCACGGGCGCTCAAGGGCGCTGCTGACTGCATTGCGGCGTGATTGCAAACAAGCTCGGGACTGGATGCTTTACCAGGGCGTCCAGCTCCACGCCTTTGTCGAGGCTCGTGCCCTTGACCGCCTCAAGCGTTTCGGTGCCTAGTTCCTTGGCGCGATTGCGGGAGCGGCGAATAGCATCCTTAGAGCGGCCCGTTTTTGCGGAGAGGTCGCGGTTGGAGGCGGGCGCTTTGCCATGCACACCTCCAATGCCGCCACCTTTTGCGCCCTTCTTGGGTGGTGGCGCAAATTGCGCCACCACTTCTGCCTCCAGCTCCAGCGCCTTGACCAATTCGGCCCGACTTTCAACGGCAAGCGCTTCTTCGCTTGGCGTCAGATTGTTGCGAAACAGGTTCTCATCAATCTCGGCGATTTGGGCCATGACATCGCTAACCTTGGGCTACGGCGCGTAAGTGTCTGCGGGCCGCTTTGCGCTTGATCGCTTCGACGGTTTTCAACATCGCTTCAATCTCGTCAAGGTCGCAATCTTCAATGTGATGCGCGATCTCGTTTTCATACGAAACCCCCTTCAACACCTTGCGTATGCCCTGCATGAAATTGTGACGGCGGCGATTGCCGGACGGGGCTCCCGTGCGCCATTCCTCGCGTTGCGGCTTGTCGGGTTCATCAGCGCGAATTTTTTCAACAGCCGCGTCAAGGCGGACTTCGCCGCGATCAACAAGGTCCACAAGATTGTCATCACCAGAATTCAAAACGCGGCGTGCGTTGAAAAGCATCTTCACCGTGGACTTGTTGGCCTTGGCGGCTTCCTGGACATCGAACGTCGTCACTTCGCCATTGCGCTTAGCTTCAAGCATCCGCGCCAATACCATTGCCCGTTGTGAGGCTGTGAGGTGTCGGCGCATCACGTTGCGGCAACCAACAAAGTCCAAGGCATCTTCCCGCGAGCCGGTGAAGTCTTCAAAGTCTCGTTCTTCGTCCAACTCTATTCCCGCTTCAATCGCCGCACGCATCCTATTGCGGCCGTCCAATATTTTGCCTTCAAAAAGCGTGATCGGGCAAGAGATGCCGCACTCCGCGATGCTATCAACCAACTCGTTCAGCTCTTCATCGCCAATCATTGGGAACAAGTCGGCAAATTCGTGCGTCTGGTAGTTACCAATTTTCATTATCAAGCCCCCTTTGGGTTCTCACAAAAACATTCTAGCCAAGTCTGCGGCGTCGGTTTTTACATTCTGTGGTGCGCTCATGCCTTCCAACCGGGACCGGTGATTTATATTCAAGCTGGCGTGAGCGGCATCGGCGTATGTCAAGCAGTCGATAGCTTCGTTGCGGGCGCCCTCGGGTTTGAACCATTCGCGTTTGGCAAATCCCCTGTGATCATAAATCGTGCGCACCCGCTCAACAGTAAGCTGTGTCAGCCAATCAATGTTGAACGGTTCGCGGTTTGGGATGTGAATGTAACCAGGCCCCGGCTCGGCATTGGCAAGGCGCGAATAGATTTGCTCTTTAAGACCGTCAACGCCAACGAGGAACAACCTTGCGCCAATTTTAAGTTTCTTAGTGGAGCGGGTCCAGGCAACCTTGCCCGGCCCTTGCATTCCCTTAACCGCAAACCAAGACCGCCCCGCCGCAAAGTTTCGCGCGCAATAATCGTAAACGCGTTGTGTCAGGTAGCCACTGTCAATTGCCACAGCCTCAATACCAAACGTCCGGCCGGAAGGGTGAGCCATTCTTACATTGAGAACTTCAGTCAATTGCTGCCATGGCGCATCTGTCGTCGGATCGCCGCTGATGATCAAGTGCGCCATCAACCATTGTTCGCCATCAATGCCGTGCGCAACAATCAAGCACTCCAAGCGGTCGCCTTGCACGTCGACGCCAGCCGTTAGGACACATGATCGGGACGGCATCGTATACGCATCGTAATCTTCGCGGCGCTGGTAAAGCTGATCGGGCGTGGTTTGCGCGACTTCGTCACCATCCCAAACGCGCGCTAGCGTCGTGTTCCACCAGACTTGCCGCTCGGCTGGCTTCTTTTCTGTCGCCTCGTACTCAGCAACGATCTCTTCTAACGAAGACCAAGGCGAGTAAGCCTGCCAAATGTGAAATCCGGCGATGCCGTTGAAAACCGCCTGCGATTTCCACTCGCCATGCTTGAGCTGTCGTTTGATGTCGCCATCTTCCCAAACGGTTCCGCAGTGCAAGCATACATAAACGGCCGTATGAGGTTTGCCCGTCGTCCATGTCACATGTTCCCATTCCAATTCTTGCATTTCGCCGCAGTCAGGACACGGGATATGAAACTTTCGCTGATCGCTTGAACGATAGAGATGATCAATGCGCGACGTATCAACAAGCGTTGGTGTTGATGAGCAAACCAACTTGCTATCCCAAAATGTCTGCGTCCGCTTATGGGCAAGCTTCAAGGGATCGCCTTCCTCACCAACGCTTTGCGGATAGGCGTCGATCTCATCTGCCCAGACGATTTTCACTGAGCGCATACGCAGGGATGTTGGAGAATTCGCCCCGGCGATTGTCAATTGGCCGCCCGGGAAGGTCTTGTGCCGAATGGTGTTGGCCGAATAGCGGGTCTTCTCGGGCTCAACCAATTGCTTCAATACAGGTGTGTCCCTCAGTACCGGCGCCAACTTGTCTTTTGAAAACGCTTCAGCCATCTCGAGCGTCGGCTGGATCATCAACATTGGCGCGGGCGCATGCGCGATGTGATAGCCGATACCATTTAGGATCATCGAAGTTTTTCCCGACTGAGCCGAAAGGTTCAGCACAATCGTTTTGATTGTCGGATCCGCAATGGCATCCATCATGCCCCTTTGATAGGGCGCGCGGGCCGTTCGCCATCGGCCCGGCTCTGCGGCCGTTTCCGGCGGTAAAATAATGTTGGCATCCGCCCATTGCGAAACAGTCATTTCTGGCGGCAACTGAAAGCCGTCAAGATGGCCGCGACGCGCCGGGTCTACGAATGCCTCGGGGGATTTTTTGGGTTTCGGTGCCACTTATCGCGCCCCCAAATTTTGCATAAGGCGCTGATACTCACACAGAGCGTCGTCTATCTCTTTTTGGATTTGCTCGGCACATACATCCGCGTCGCGTTCAACAGCCAACGCAGGGCCAAGGCGGGTCAGACCTAATACACGCGCCGTTAAGTAGCGGGATGCGTCCGCGCTATCGGTGCGCACATCCGCTTGCAGGCGCATCCGGCCCTTGCTGTACTTCAAATCCAGTTCAAGCGCCTCGGCCTCCATTATCGTTTTTAGGACCGGGGCGGCGGCATCGATGATTGAACGGCGCTTCGGCTCTTTGAGCGACAACGAGTTCGCCTTCTCACCGAACCTCACCACATATTCTTGCGCACCATCGCGCATTGCCGAGACGGCCTCCGAAACGGTCTCAGCAGCAGCGACGGCACGACCAAGCTCATCCGGCGCACTGGCCAGCAAACCGGCAACGGCCTTGCACAGCTTGTCGGCGTTGGCTTCGACAATGTCCGTTTCGATTAATCTGGTTTGCAGTCTTTCAAGCCGATGTGCCGCCTTATCGAGCAACGCCTTGCGCTTGCGGCGTCCGGCCTCTTCGGTTTGTGCTTCGGCAATCGATTTTTCCGAAGCCGCTTCCTCTAAAACCCCAGTTTTAGGAGTACTATTTCCGGATCGGGACTTCTTTTTTCTCTCGCGCTTTTCTATTTCCCGCAAGGCATGGCATGGATTGCGATTGGCAAAATACTCATGCACACTCACCTTGCAATATTGGTTCGTCTTGATCTTCTTTAGGTGCCCATCTTGGGCAAGATTTGAGACCGTCTCGGGTATGACCTCATAAACTTTTGAGACTTCGGCGCGCGTGTACCACGACCGATTTGGCGCAATATCTGTATGTATATCGGTAGCCAATTCCCGCTTCCCCCGTTGCGTTTTGTCGGGCCAAACGCACTACAGGCGGCCGCCTTTTGTCTTACCCTACACACCCCTCGCGAGGTCTAATTGATATCTAAAGGTTTTTCCTTTGACGCCTTTTGGGATATCTAATTGTTAGCTTCGCACGACACTTGAGAGCTCCTCAAGGGTTTCTAGGCTTGCGGGCCTTCCCGACACCCTTGCGCCCGCCAGTTTCAATTGAGCAATCCGTTTTTCTTTGTCAGTTTTGGCCGTAGTTGTTGTCGACGCTCTCGGCTTATTGCCATTAGCCGCCGATGCTGACGCACCAACTCGACGCAATTGTTCTATGCGTTCAGCTTTTGCTTTGTCTTCGGCCTTTGCTTGATTGTCCATTTTTCTGGCGAACCGTTCGGGGAACAGTGTCGCTTCACACTTATCGCGCGTTGTTGTGTCTAACGTATCCAGCCAAACATCAATTTTGGCGTCTTCAATTTGCTGCTTTATCGCTGATTTCTTCTGCACGTCTTTTGCGGTAATATTAGCAGACGCGCGACTGTCGACCACGTCAAAGAAGACATTGGTTTGGCACCGGCTTGCCAGTTCGGATGTAAACGCTTCCGCGCCATGCTTCTCCCAATGAGCCATAAGGCGCCCCTGAGCCGCCCTGAGTTCGCCGAAGCGTTTGCCATCGGTGACCGCTGCCCCATCAAGCGCGCGGACTACGTGCGGCTCTGAGAGCCTGTTCAAAACAACGTTTGGAATTGCGTTGTAATCGTTTGTCATTTTTTGAGACCCTTTCCGGCCACGGTCATCCATGTTGTTTGGGTTGCTGCGCCGCTGTGGCTTTTGACTGATGCGGGACATGGACGGCTCAATGTCCGCATGACCCCATCCGTTTGTGAATAGTCCGGCTGCTC
>JAJFJS010000120.1 GCA_021773815.1 Gammaproteobacteria bacterium | reverse complement strand
AGCGTTCGAACGGCACGCCGCCGCCGAACAGGTCGGCATGCACCGCGCAGATACACGCGACATCCCGCTCGATGCGTTCCAGATCGACCTCGGCACAACCGAACACGGCGATGACATGTTCGGCATCGGCCAGACGAAAATTTCCGCATGTCAGCGGACCCATCAACACGGGACGGTCGATCAGTTCGGCGTAATCGTCGGCGATGAATGCGCCGAACTCGTCGGCCGCGCCGGTCAGGCGCGTCAGCCCCGTCGCCACCTGCCAGTCGGCAGCATGCGCCGGCGGCGTGACATGCACGACGCAGGGCTCGTCCTCGTGGCCATGGACCTGGAAGAACAGGCACACGCCGTTCAGGAAGGCATGCTCGAAATCAAGGTACGCGCCGCGAACCGACAGGTCGTTCGCATAGATCTCGGCGCGGATCAACAGGGGACCCTGGCACGCACCGACCCGCCAGGTCGATTTGTCGATCTTCCTGACCGACACGGATTCCCCAGCCGCCGAGGCCGTGACCGTCATGACGTGACGCGCATAGTCGCGAATCATGTAGCTGCCCGGCACCCAGGCCGGCAACGAGAACAGCTGGCCCGTCGCATCGGGATTGCTGATCCGGCAGGTCACGACGAACACATGCTCACCCGGGCGCTCCGGGCGCACGCTGTAGACGATCTCCGCGTTATCCATATCCACACTCATCGATCCATCAAAGCTCCGTTTCCGTCAGGCGCAGCGTCAGGCATTTTGCCGAACCGCCGGACTTCAGGAATTCCGATAACGGCGTCCGGTGCACTTCGAATCCGAGCCGGCCCAGTTCTCGCTCCAGCGCCGACGAGCAATCATGCAGGAAAACATGTCCGCCGACATTGACCGCGTTGCACGCGAAATTGGCCGCATCGTCGGCCGACACGACGATACGCCGTTCCGGCGGCACCCGCTGCTCGATATTGTCGATCGACGCGGCATCGAATGCATCCGGGAAGTACAACAGGTAGCCGCCGGTCAGCGGACACAGGCAGGTGTCGATATGATAGAACCGCGCATCGACAAGTCGCACCGAGACGATTTCCCGTGCGAACCACTCGGCGAGCCGCGCATGCGCCTCGATCTCGGTACGGAATCCGTAACCGGTCCACAGCCACGGACCGCCGCGGTCGATCAGGCAATCACCGGCGCCCTCGAAACCGATATCGTCGGGCAGCACGCACAGCTCAAAACCCCGGTCCGCGAACCAGCGCTTGACCCAGGCCTCCTCGGGACGACGCTCGTGCGGCATGAAATGGCTCGGCACGGCCCGGGCACCGCAGACGAAGCCGGCGTTGGCCGTGAACACCAGGTCCGGCAAACCGGGCTGCGCCTCCAGCAATTCGATATCGACAACCTCGGTCAGCGCGTCGCGCAGGCCCTCCCACTGGCGCCGGGCGACAGCGGGGTTCAGCCGGCCTTCATTGCCCGCCATCCACGGGTTGATCGCCTGCTCCACTGAGAAATAATCCGGCGGACACATCAGGATGCGTTCGGTCTTATACGCCATGCCCGGTTCCCGGACCCGGCGCCTGGCCCGTCACCGTCGACCGGGGCAGGAAGATCTCGGCCAGCATGCAGCGCACGCCGCCGCCGCCAATCCGTTCGATCGTATCGACGGCCACCGGCAATAATGGTGCGCCGACGCCGAGCATCTCGCGCTGCGCCGGCGTCAGCGCCGCGTGAGCGGTGCGCGACAGGACGACGATCGGCGTGTCATCGGCACCCTGAATCTCCAGCAGGTTGCCGGCGAACGCCGCCATCTGTTCCGGCGTGATGTCGATAACGGTGCGCCCGGCGCCGCCCAGCCGGGCCCTGACGGCCTCACGCTGGCCGGCATCGGCGATCATCGCGCCACAGAACACGGCGAACCGGCACCCGATCGCCAGCATGACATTGGTGTGATAGACCGGCCGACCCGCAGCGTCACGGGTATCGAACAGGCAGGGCTCGAACCCGGCCTCGCGCGCGAACAAACGCACGAGACCTTCTTGTGTGCGCGTCGAGCGCGCCGCGTACGCAACGCGGTGCACGCGATCGAGCACCATGCTGCCGGTGCCCTCGAGAAACGCCTGTTCGCGCTCGTAACCGGACCAGTCCACGACGCGCGCGACCGTGAACCCGTGCTCGGCCGCCAGCGCCTCGACGATGTCCCGGCGGCGTTCTGCACGCCGGTTCGGCGCCTCGAGCGGGAACAGGAACACATCACCACCGGCATGCGTCGTCATCCAGTTGTTCGGGAACACGGCATCCGGCTTCGCCGGTGACTCGGTATCGGCGACCACGATCACGCGGGCGCCGGCCGCCCGCAACGCCGCGACCACGCCATCGAATTCGGCGCGCGCCGCAGCGGCCATTGCGGTATCGGCCGCCGTCGCCATCGCGGGTGGCGCATCCGGATCGGCAACATCCGGCGCCGTGGATTCCGGCAGGGTCACCGACGGCCCCGGCACACACTGAAACGCGTTCGAGGCGGCGGTCTGGCGGTTCGGGCCGAAATGTACCGGCCGCACCATCAACAGGTCGCGCGTCGTTTGTGCTTCGCCGTGCATGTCGTCGTCGCGCTCAGTCGCCCTCATGCGTCGCCGGGACGTCCGCCGGGGGCCGGCGCGACGCCCACCAGTCCGCGCCGACGGCCGCCCCGCGCCGCACCGCCGGCCGCGCCGCGACGATCTCGAACCAGCGCTGCAGATGCACGAACTCATCCAGCGACTGTTGCACACCGGCGGCCGAACGCACCCACGGCCAGGACGCGATGTCGGCGATGGAGTACTCCCCGGCGATGAATTCCCGATCCGCGAGTCGCCGGTCCAGCACGCCGAGCAGTCGATGGTGTTCGGTGCGGTACCGCTCGACCGCGTAGGCGGAAGTTTCTTTTGCGGCATGCACGAAATGTCCGAGCTGCCCCGCCATCGGACCCAGGCCGCCGACCTGCCAGAACAGCCATTGCAGCACGTCGAATCGCTCGCGCGCCCCGGTTGGCAGGAACCGCCCGGTCTTTTCGGCCAGATAGACGAGGATCGCGCCCGACTCGAAAATGCTGAGCGGCGTATCGTTGCCGGAACCATCTCCATGGCCGACACCGGCCGCCGCATGATCGACCAGCGCCGGTATCCGGTGGTTGGGACTGAGCGCGGCAAACGCGGGCGCGAACTGCGCGCCGCGACCGATATCGACTCGCTGCACGGTGTAGTCGAGACCACACTCCTCGAGCATGATCGATACTTTCCACCCGTTCGGTGTGGGCCAGAAATACAAATCGATCATGCGTCTGCGTCATCTGCCTGCGATGGCTTTATGGTAGCGCGTTTGGGGGCTCGCAAAGACAATCGCTGCGGGACATTCTGTTAGACTGTGCCGGCACAGCGAGGCCGGTCACCACACGCAACCGGCCGACCGCCCCGTCAACAGCGTTTCAGGTAGCAGCAATCGGTGGACCCGGAGAACATCCCACAACGACGTTCGTCGACGGCCCGGTCGCTGAACTACATTCTCAAACGCTTCGTCCTGCGGCGACCATTCCTGACGGCCCACCTGCCCGAGCTCGACCTGCAATTCCGGGTCAAGACCGAGGATGTCGTCGGCCGGCATATTTTCAAGTATCACGTCCACGAACCGCTGCTCAGCGCATTTTTGCTGCGCCACCTGCGGCTGTCGCCGGGCGACGTCATCGTGGATATCGGCGCCAACATCGGCTGGTACTCGATGTTGTTGCAACGGATGGCGCCGACGGGGGTCGATATTTTTTCCTTCGAGCCCGACCCGCTGAACTTCAAGTTGCTGACCGACAATATTGCATTGAACGGCGCACGACAGGTACAGGCCGTTCAGCAGGCGCTGGCTGCCGAAGCCGGCGTGCAGAAACTGTATCGGCACGACAGCAATAACCTCGGTCGCCATTCGCTGCTACCCCTGCGGGACGGCGCGGCCATCGAGGTGCCGGTGACGACGCTGGACGGCTTCTGGGAAGAACGCGGGCTCGGCGCACGCTGTCCGCGGTTCATCAAGATCGACGTCGAGGGCTACGAACTGTTCGCGCTGCGCGGCGCCGACCGGGTGCTGCGGCGCTGCCCCGAGTTGCTGTGCGAGTTCTCGCCCGAATACATGCGCGCCGGCGGCATCGACCCGGCGGATCTCGTCGACTACCTGACCGGGCACGGCTTTACGCCGCACCGGATCGACGCCGACGGCCTCGCGCCGGCGGACCCGGCCGGCCTGGCGGACGTCGACGGGGTCATCGACCTGTTCTGGCGCAAAGATCCGGCCGGCTGACGGGTCGTGACGGCAAACGGGGCACGCATTCGCGTCCTGTGCATCAGTTCGCACCTCGGCTCGGTCAACAACGTCCGGCCGGAAGCGGAGTGGTTCTGCGGGCTGGCGCGGCTCGGCCTGCACATCACGGTCATGACCGAGCGCGACTCCTGCTATGTCGAGCCGATGCGCGCCGCCGGCGTCGAGGTCATCGCGTTCCATCCGCGCCGCAAGATCGACCCGGGCGCAATCCGCCGGATCCGGCGCGTATTAAAAGAGGGCCGCTACCAGGTCCTGCACCTCTTTAATAACAAGGCGATCACCAACGGCGCGCTGGCAAGCATCGGCCTGCCGGTCAGGGTCGTGGCCTACCGGGGACAGACCGGCAACATCAGGCGCCACGACCCGGCCTGTTACCTGACGCATCTGAATCCGCGCATCGACCGCATTACGTGCGTCGCCGAGGCCGTGCGCCTGGACCTGATCGCCAACGGGGTCGCGCCCGACAAACTCGTGACGATCCACAAGGGTCACGACCTGCGCTGGTATGACGGCACGCCGACCGACGATCTCGGTGCGCTCGGCGTGCCCGACGGCGCGTTCGCCATCGCCTGTGTCGCGAACAACCGCCCGCGCAAGGGCGTGCCGGTACTGATCGAGGCCACGCGCTTCCTGCCCCGCGACAGCCGCATCCACATCATCCTGGTCGGCAACGGCATGACGAGTACCGAGATCCGTGCGCTCGTCGACGCGAGTCCGTTGGCGCGGAACATCCACCTCGTGGGCTACCGCAACGACGTCCTGCAACTCGTGAATGCCTGCGACGCAACCGTGCTGCCGGCCACGAAGCGTGAGGGCTTGCCCAAGACCGTCATCGAGTCGATGGCGCTCGGTATCGCACCGATCGTGACGCGCACCGGCGGCAGCCCGGAACTCGTCGCGGACGGAGATTGCGGCATCGTGGTCGAGCCCAATGATCCGCAGGCTCTCGCGGCGGCGATGCAGGCGCTGGCCGCCGACCCGGAACAGGCCCGGCACATGGGCCAACGCGCGCGGGAACGGCTCGCATC
>JAJFJS010000119.1 GCA_021773815.1 Gammaproteobacteria bacterium | reverse complement strand
GTTTGAATTCTGGACGTTGGACTATATAGGCTTAGATTAGGGTTGAACCTTTTGCCGCTGGAGATCGATCGTGCGGAGCCTCATGCGTATCTTATTTGGATTTGTTGTCGCCTGCATCGTCGCCGGTGCCGTGACCGTTCTCTTCATCGACACACCTGTCGAACTGGCCCAACTTGCCGGCATTCCGCTCATCGAAAAACTCACAGACCGCGGTATCCTGGCGCTCCGCGTTGCAACGCACTCAGCAATATTTGCAGCCCCATTTGCGTTGATCGCAATTCTCGTTGCTGAGTGGGCACACCTGCGCAACTGGCTGTACTACGCTGTTGTCGGCATGGTCATCGCCGCACTTGGCTTCATTTTGCAGTATTCCAGCGAAATCGAAGGCCAGCGCACCATCGTCAACAACTACGCAACTGTGGCGTACCTGACGACGGGCTTTCTCGGCGGGGTCGCATACTGGCTGTTTTCAGGCCGCCGCGCTGGCGGGCCTCAGGCAGACCCAGAATTCATTTATGACTCTACCGCCACGTCACCTTTGGCCAAGTCGTCTGCGGCAGACAAGTCCCGCGAAGCGACCACAGAAATACGCGAAAAGACAACCGCAATATCGTCTACCACCAATCCGGAGTCCGGCAAGACCGCAACAAGCGGCCAAAAAGACCGCGGTACATCAGTGCCTGTTACGGCGCGACCGTCCACCGATCCGAAAGAGGCCTAACTGGCAGACGAGCATAATCTGGCCAGATACAGAGCCCATGTTCACGTCGCTGGTGCAGTAAATTTTAACCAGCTTCATGGAATCTCTCGCTCGAACCAAACGGCCAAGTCGATTCGTGCCGGCTGAAGTTATCGCGTTTCCAAGCGTCTTATGCTTGCTGCGGCGCACAATTGTTGGTACTTAACGGCATTTCCAGAGCTAAAAATCATTAGGTAATCAATGCAACTGCATCACCGACACGATCGCATGGCGCAAAGCGCCACAGACGCGTTCTTTGGATATTTTGCTGCAGCAACAGCTACTTACACTCACATTGCTGGCGAAACATTGTGCGCGATGGCAGATGCAGCGGCCCCGGCAGAGGCTGCCAAATTAGCGGAAAAGCCAAAATCCTGGTACCGCCCACCGCCGCCATCAATGCGTGAGCAAAATGAGCCGACATCCTTCCCAATGATGTTCAACCCCTGGTTTTCGACCGGTTTTGCAGCCAATGACTGGTCCGCATCGCCAGCGATGCCCTCTGCATTCACAGCCTGGCCAGCTGCGATGAGCTTGATCTCCGCTGGTGTCCCACGCTGCGTTGCCTGGCCATTGGCGGAAGCCAATACGGCCACACAGGATTGTTCAGCTCTGGCAGTCGACGCCTGGAACGATGCCTTTGCCTCGTACCGCTCAACGGGCGGCCATGCGAATGCAAACGTTATCATCGAGGTGCCGACAGAGCCCGAATTGGGAACAGACCACGACGAACAGGAAGCGGACCCAGCTATCTCCGATGCCGAAGACGTCAATGTAGCGTCGTTTGAAAACACAACTGCTAATGTTATTGCCATGTGGCAGGAAATGTCAGCTGCGGCATTTGCAGCAACATGGGCACCAACAACCAGCCCGGCGGCTTAATACGCACCAGGGCGGATCTCAACCGTAAAACCCAACCGCTTCTCAAACGCTAACTCTTCATTTTCTCGTCGGCCTTTTTATTGGTAATCTTCTTTTTATTCGCAGCCTTTTTCGCTGCGGGTTTTTTCTCTTTTTTGCCGTCTTTACTGACTTTCTTGGTCTTCACGCCATCTATGCGCGTCATCGCATCCGCCCCACGCAAACGGTTGATTTGCCGCCACAGGCCGTTTTGGCAAGTCCCTGGCACGCCGACGTTGGCTTGGCAGCAGGCGACCGGGTTGCACCGGCGCCCCGGCCGGCATGGCTCGAAACTGCAAACGCCTCTTGTGGCCGGGCTGACTTTTCCTATAGTGCCGCCGGTTCGACAGGCTGCAGGCGCGGCCAAAAAGAAATGGGATTGAGATGACGAAGAAGCACGGTCAGGTTCAGAAGGTTGTTTTGGCTTATTCAGGTGGCCTGGATACGTCGATCATCTTGAAATGGCTGCAGGAGGAATATAGCTGCGAAGTCATCACCTTCACGGCCGACCTCGGCCAGGGCGAAGAGCTGGAGCCGGCGCGCGAGAAGGCGCTGATGCTCGGCATCAAGCCGGAGAACATCTTCATTGAGGACCTACGTGAAGAGTTTGTGCGCGATTATGTGTTCCCGATGTTCCGCGCCAACGCCGTCTACGAGGGCATTTATCTCCTCGGCACATCGATTGCCCGACCGCTAATTGCCAAGAAACAAATCGAGATCGCACACAAAATGGGTGCCGACACGGTTTGTCATGGCGCAACAGGCAAAGGTAACGACCAAGTCCGGTTTGAGATCGGCTATTACGCTTGCGAACCCAACATCAAAATCATTGCTCCATGGCGCGAATGGGAATTCAAAGGCCGCGAAGACCTGCTCGAATTTGCCCGCGCGCACCAAATTCCGGTAGCCAAAGACAAAGAAGGTGAAGCGCCGTTCTCAGTTGATGCGAACCTGTTGCATTCGTCCTCAGAAGGCAAAGTGCTGGAAGATCCGGACGTAACCGCACCGCCAGTTGTCTATCAACGCACGATCAGCCCGGAAGACGCACCTGACACACCAACCATCGTCACCATTGCCTTCGAGAAGGGCGATCCAATCGCCATCAACGGCGAAGCAATGTCGCCTGCAACGCTCCTGGCAAAACTCAACGACCTTGGCCGCGACAACGGCATCGGCCGTATTGATCTGGTTGAGAGCCGATTTGTCGGCATGAAATCGCGTGGAGTCTATGAAACACCCGGCGGCACAATTCTGCTGCACGCACACCGTGCCATGGAAAGCCTGACACTCGACCGCGGCGCCATGCACCTTAAAGACGAGTTGATGCCGCGCTATGCCGAACTGATATACAACGGCTTCTGGTTCGCACCGGAACGCGAAATGCTGCAGGCAGCTATCGA
>JAJFJS010000118.1 GCA_021773815.1 Gammaproteobacteria bacterium | reverse complement strand
GTACTGTACGAAGAACGGTACGAAGACGAGCGACAGAATGGCCGACAACTTGATCAGGATATTCAGCGACGGGCCGGACGTGTCCTTCAGCGGATCGCCCACCGTATCGCCAACCACCGCCGCCTTGTGAACGTCGGTGCCCTTGCCACCCAAATTGCCGGCTTCGATGTACTTCTTGGCGTTGTCCCAGGCGCCGCCGGAATTTGACGCCGAGATCGCGAAAACGCCGCCGGCGACCAGCGAGCCGGCCAGCAGTCCGGCCGTGGCCTGGATGCCGAACAGGAACCCGGTGACGAGCGGTGCACCCATGATCAGGATGCCGGGCGCAACCATTTCGCGAATGGCAGCCTGCGTCGAGATCGCGACGCACTGTGCGTAGTCGGGTTCGCCGGTGCCTTCCATGATGCCCGGAATCTCGCGGAACTGACGCCGCACTTCCTCGATCATCTTGAACGCGGCCGAGCCGACTGACTTCATCGTCATGGCCATGAACAGCGCCGGCAGTACGGCACCGATGAACAGGCCGCTGAAGACCATCGGGTCGAGCAGGTTGATCGAGCCGAGAAGATCCGAGGTCGGGTCCTGTTCTTTCAGCAGCAGATCGGCACGGGTCAGGAACGCGGCGAACAGAGCGAGCGAGGTCAGAATGGCAGCGCCGATCGCGAAGCCCTTGCCGATGGCGGCAGTGGTGTTACCGGCCGAGTCCAGGACGTCCGTGCGCTCGCGCACATGTTCCGGCATGCCGGCCATCTCGGCGATTCCGCCGGCGTTGTCAGCCACCGGGCCGTAGGCGTCGATCGTCAGTGCGATGACCAGCGTGCCCAGCATGCCGAGCGAGGCAATGGCCACACCGTACATGCCGGCCAGCATCCACGGAATGTAGATGGCAAGGCCGATCGCGAGATAAGGACCGACGGCGCTCTTGTAACCAAGTGCCAGTCCGAAAATGATGTTGGTCGCGGTACCGGTCTGACAGGACTCAGCCACTTCACGAACGGGCTTGTAGACATCTGACGTGTAGTACTCGGTGAGCAGGCCCACGATGAGGCCGGCGATGAGCCCGGTCAGGAAGCACAGGTACACGCCGAGCGAGGTGTATTCGATGCCGGTGATTGCGAATTCCGCCGGCACCAGCATGTCGGTCACGAAGTACATGACGATGGCCATGATTACGCTCGATATGATCAGCATCTTTTTCAGCGCCGGGCCCACCTGGGCTTCGGTGTTGACGCGGACCATCAGAAGCGTGATCAGGCTGACCGGAATGCCGATCGCCGAGATGACGATCGGATACAGAAGCGCATCGACGTTGCCGCCGAAGGCAATCGCGCTGATGACCATGGCGGCGCAGGTGCTCTCCGCACAGGAGCCGAAGAGGTCAGCGCCCATACCGGCGACGTCACCGACGTTGTCGCCAACGTTGTCGGCGATAACGGCCGGGTTACGCGGATCGTCTTCCGGAATTCCCGCCTCGACCTTGCCAACGAGGTCGGCACCAACATCGGCTGCTTTCGTGAAGATGCCGCCGCCCACGCGCGCGAACAGGGCGATGGAGGAACCGCCGAGACCGAAGCCGGCAATTACTTCCATCAATACGTGCGGTGACAGATCGTCAGGCAGTACATATTTGAGGCCGAGGTAGATCAGCAGCATGCCGAGCGAGGCTAAGCTGACCAGTGCGAAGCCCATAACGGCACCGGAGTGCAGCGCGAGATTGAACGCGCTGGAGAGCGACTGGTTGGCCGAGACCGTCGTGCGAACGTTGCCCGCGGTCGCGATCTTCATGCCAATGTAGCCACTGGCGATCGAGATGATCGCACCGAAAATGAACGCGACGGCTGTGTAGATGCCCTCATTGACGTTCTCGGTGTGGTGATCATCGATCAGGAGGGCGATGACGATGCCGAACAGGACCATGAAGATGGCCATGAACTTGTATTCCTCCTTGAGGAACGCCATCGCTCCATCGGCGATCGCCGAATGAATCTTGCGCAGTTTGCCGCGCGTGTCGGCGTCTTCGACACCCATATCGATCGCAACGCGGTTGACCGAGCGCGAGTAGTAAAAGGCCACAGCGAGTCCGAAAAGGGACAAGACCAGGATAATCGCAACTGACATACTGATTGTTACTCCGTCATTGTCGTCCGGCGGGAGAGGGCGCGGCACACAGGGCTGCAAGGTGCGATGGGCTGCACCTTCGCTATGTAGAACGCGATCGGGATCCTTCCGCCGAATGATGTGTCTATTTGATGCTTGCCGACGGCACGGCCATAAGGACTTATCGTCCGCAGGCCGGTCGCGAAAGCGCGCGCATCATACCACGAAATCGGTGTTCAGCTTTTTCGGCACCGAAATGCCCTTTAATTTCACATACTTAGGCAATCCGTCGCGGTACGGGGGGTAGTCCTCGCCGCGGATCAGCGGCTCGAGGTAGCGGCGGCAGGCGGCCGTGATGCCGTAGCCGTTCTTGCTGATGAATCGCCGCGGCATCTTCTTTTCGCGGTTCGCGACCCGTGCCAGCGGGGCCGCCTCGATCTTCCAGCGGTAGGGACGGTCCGATTTGCGCACGATGGCCGGCATGATCGCATTCTGGCCGGCCAGCGCCATTTCGACGGCGGCCCGTCCGACGGCGTAGGCCTGTTCGACGTCGACCGCAGATGCGATATGCCGCGCCGAGCGCTGCAGGTAATCGGCGATGGCGTAGTGGTATTTCAGGTTCAGTTCATCGCCGACCATCTGGGCGATCGTCTGTGCGACGCCGCCGAGTTGCTTGTGGCCGAAGGCGTCGGTCCTGCCGGCATCGGCGAGGAAACTTCCATCGGGCCAGGCCGCGCCCTCACTGACCACGATGACGCAGTACTCGTGATCGCGCACCGTGGCAGCGACGTGTTTCAGGAATTGCTTTTTGTCGAACGGGATTTCCGGGAACAGGATGATATGCGGCGCCTCGCCGGCGTCTTTTCCGGCGAGCCCGGCCGCGGCCGCGATCCAGCCGGCATGTCGGCCCATGACCTCGAGAATGAAGACCTTGGTCGAGGTCTTCGCCATCGATGCGACGTCCAGCGCCGCCTCCCGTGTCGAGACGGCGACGTATTTGGCGACCGAGCCGAACCCGGGGCAGGTATCGGTGATCGGCAGGTCATTGTCGACGGTCTTGGGTACGTGAATCGCCTGGACCGGGAAATTCATCTTCTTCGACAGTTGCGACACCTTATAACAGGTGTCGGCCGAGTCGCCGCCACCGTTATAGAAGAAGTAGCCGATGTCATGGGCACGGAACACCTCGATCAGGCGCTCGTACTCCGCGCGATGGGTCTCGAGGTCCTTGAGCTTGTAGCGCGCCGAACCGAACGCGCCGCCGGGCGTGTGGCGCAGGGCGGCGATCGCGGCGGCCGTCTCCCTGCTCGTATCGATCATGTCTTCGGTCAATGCGCCGATGATCCCGTTGCGCCCGGCGTAGACCTTGCCGATCAGCGCGCGGTGCCGGCGCGCCGTTTCGATGACGCCGCACGCGCTCGCGTTGATAACGGCGGTGACGCCGCCGGACTGTGCATAGAAAGCATTTTTGATACGTCGCATACCTTTACCCGTCGCATTCCTGTTGACTCAACCGACCGGGAACATAGCATGGATCGGCGTGATTCGCGGCTTTCCCTGATTGACGAACTTCGATCGAGCGCGTAGCTTACGCCGACCATGAAAATCGTGTTTTTGGGAGCGCCGGGTTCCGGCAAGGGTACGCAGGCGCAACGCCTCGTGGCGGATTTTTCGATGGTCCAGATCTCGACCGGCGACCTGCTCCGCGAGGCGGTAGCGGCCGGCACCGAGCTTGGGCGCCGGGCCAAACAGGCGATGGACGCCGGCGAGCTCGTCTCCGACGAGATCGTGCTCGGCATGATCCGTGACCGGTTGCAGAAACCGGATGTCGACGGTGGTTTCATTCTCGACGGATTTCCGCGCAACCTGTCGCAGGCCCATTCGCTGGAGAGCATGCTGGCCGAACTCGGTAAGCGCCTCGATGCGGCCGTGTTGCTCGACGTCGATTTCGACATTCTCATGAAACGGCTGACGGGTCGGCGCACCTGCTCGAAGACCGGCAAGCTGCTGAACGTCTACTTTTCACCGCAGGCGGAACTCGATGCCTGTGGTGCGGCCGGCGGCGAGCTCATCCAGCGTGCCGACGACAACGAAGAAACGATCGGCAACCGCCTCGACGTGTATCGGCAGCAGACCGAACCGCTGATTGCGTACTTCGAGCAGGCCGGTTTGCTGCGGACCGTGGCCGGCGCCGGCGACATGGATGCGGTTTACGCCCGGATCAAGGGTGTGCTCGGTCTTTAGGTCGCCAGGGCCCGAATTGAAACTAACCTAACACGCCGCGAGCAGTCGCTCACCGATCACATCGCGGCGCCAGCCCGTCAGCGCCCGGCCATCCGTGTCGCCGGACGCGATGCCGGCAATATCGCGCCGGGTCGCCAGTAATTCGGGGGCGATGTCCAGCTCCTTTGCCGTTTCACGCACGATGCCCGACAGCCGGCGCAGGTGTGCTTTGTCGGGCAGGGCCGGCACGGGCACCTGCGCAACGTCGAGCCGACCCTGGGCCAGGTCGTCCGCGGTCGCGCGGATTGCCTGCAGAATCTTGTCGCCCTGTTTGCGGGCGACGGCTTCGGGCAGGTCCTCGATGCGGCGCAGGTCGGATACATCGCGCGGGTTCGCGCGACCGATCTGCATCAGCGCCTTGTCGCCTAAAATCCATTGTCGCGGCCGGTCGGATTGCTTCGCGCGCGCTTCGCGCCAGGCGGCGAGCGCCCGGATGCGCGCCTGCACGTCGACGGGCAGGTATACGACGCCGGACAGTCGTCGCCACGCCTCGTCGGGTGACGTGTCGTACAGGCTGACATCGACGAGCGCCGCGCTGTCGGCCAGCGCCCATTCATAACGGCCGCAGGCTTTGAGCCGCTCGCTGACGAGATCGTGCAGCGCGTGCAGGTAGGCAACATCGTCGATCGCGTAGCGCAGCTGGGCGGGCGTCAGCGGTCGCCGCGACCAGTCCGTCTGTGTCTGGCCCTTGTCGAGCTCGACACCAAGCAGTTCGCGGACCAGGTTCGCGTAGCCGATCTGCGGATGCAGGCCGAGCAGTCCGGCGCCAATCTGTATATCGAAGACGGCCGCCGGCAGTTCGTGCCAGGTCGCGAACCAGGCTTCCAGATCCTGTTTGACGGCATGCAGGACGATCGGCGCACGATGTTCCAGCAGTGCGCGCCGGAATCCCGTCACGTCGAGATCCGCGAGCACATCGACGCAGGCAAATTCCGTACCGATAGCGATCTGAACCAGACACAGGTGCGGCCAGTAGGTTTGGGTGCGCACAAATTCCGTATCGCAACCGATACTGTCGGCGGCGGTGAGCCTGGTGACGAAGGCATCCAGTTCCGGCTGGGTGTCGATCATTCGTGGCTGACCGTCGTTTACTGGCATACTATTGACCTTTCCTCAACTTCCGGCCGTGCGCGCTGCGGCGACGGACAAGAGCCTATTGTAATGCTTGCTTACGTTCAGGCGCTGCTCAATATTGCGTTACGCAGATCCGGGCCGGAAGATTTGCCCGATTCGACTTTCCTGCTCGGCCTGACCGTCGCCTTCTATCTTGTCACACAGGCGCCGCTCGCACTGATGGCCTACGGCTCGAGTGAGGCTTCATTGCGTGCCGTTGCGATCGGTCTCGTGCTCTTGTTCGGAGGCCTGTGGGCGCTGCTGGTGCTGACCGGACATCGTGCGCGTTACCGCCGCGCCGTCACAGCGATGCTTGGCACCAGCGCTTTGCTCAGTGCGATTTCGCTGCCGTTCAGCGTCTGGCGTCAGGCCGCCGCGGATATCGGCTCGGGCGTCGCGATGCCGAGTACGATTATTTTCGGGATCATGCTCTGGTCGATCTCGATCGATGGTCATATTGTGGCGCGCGCGATATCGCGACCCTACGGCATCGGCCTGCTGATCGCGATAGCCTATTTCTTCCTGCACACGATGGTGCTGTTTGAGGTTGTGCCGGTCGGGGTTGCCGACCAGGCCGGGTAGCCGATGCATCTGCATATCCTGGGTATCTGCGGAACGTTCATGGCGGGCGTTGCCGCCATCGCGCATGCGGCCGGGCATCGTGTCACGGGCGCGGATCGCGGCGTCTATCCACCGATGAGCGATCAGCTCGCGAAGCTCGGTATCGACGTCATTGACGGCTACGATCCGGAGCAACTCGACCTGCGCCCGGATGTCGTCGTCGTCGGTAACGTCATGACGCGCGGCATGCCGATCGTCGAGGAATTGCTGAACCGGCGCATGCGCTACATGTCGGGGCCGCAGTGGCTGGCCGCCGAGGTGCTCGCGCGGCAGGAGGTCGTGGCCGTCGCGGGTACCCACGGCAAGACGACGACGAGCAGCCTGCTGGCCTTTATTCTCGATCAGGCGGGGCGCGATCCGGGCTATCTGATCGGCGGTGTGCCGGTCGATTTTGATGTCACGGCCCGGGCCGGCGGCGGATCCGTGTTCGTGATCGAGGCCGACGAGTACGACACCGCATTTTTCGACAAGCGGGCCAAGTTCCTGCACTACCTGCCGCGGGTGCAGGTGATCACGAATCTCGAGTTTGATCATGCGGATATCTATGCCGATCTTGCGGCAATCCAGTGGCAGTTTCATCAACTGTTGCGCATGCTGCCGGGTAACGGACGACTGATCGTGCCGGCCGACGATGCCAATCTGCAGGCCGTCATTGCGCGTGGTTGCTGGACGCCGGTGGAAACGTTTGCCAGCGAGCGGGATTCGGCCGCCGATTGGGTCGGTATCGCGGACCACCCGGGGCGCTTTGAATTGCTGCGTAACGGGCAGGTTCGCGGCGGGACGGACTGGCGGATGAGCGGAGCGTATAACGCGGAGAATGCGGTAGCGGCGTTGCTTGCCGCACGTGAGCTCGGCGTCCCGGTGGAACAGGCCATCGATGCCATCGGCCGGTTTGGTGGCGTCCGGCGTCGCCTCGAGTTGCGCGGTACCTGGGGCGGCGTGCGCCTGTACGACGATTTTGCGCATCATCCGACGGCGATTCGGCGCACGCTGGCCGGCATCCGCCGAGAATCCGACGCAGGCCGGTTGCTGGTCATACTCGAGCCGCGTTCCAATACCATGAAACTCGGCGTCCATCGTGAAGAGCTGGGCGCCGCGCTGGGCGATGCCGACGACGTCTGGGTGTTTCGCCCGGCCCGTCTCGACTGGGATCTTGCCGACGCGTTGAGCGGGTTGGCGCGGGTGCGGGTTGCAGACGACATCGATGCGATCGTGGCGTCGGCCGTCACGACGGCGGCGCCCGGCGACCGCATCGTCGTCATGAGCAACGGCGGCTTCGGCGGTATTCACGCGCGTCTGGAGAAAGCGCTCGCGGCACGTTTTACGCGTTAGTGCGGCGCCGTGCGGTGCGTTTGACCGTCAACGGATTGCAGCGCATCATCATCGGGCAACCGGCCCCTCGCGCCGGCCGTGAATTCACTGCAGCAACAGGCATGGCGACGTTGGCGACCGATACACTGGCACTCTTTCCGCTGAACACCGTTTTGTTCCCGGGCGGACCGCTGCCGCTGCGTATTTTCGAGCCACGTTACCTGGACATGATCAGCCGCTGCATGAAAGAGGGCAGGGACTTCGGCGTCCTGCTGCTGTTGTCCGGGTCGGAGGTCGGCGATGCGCGGACCGTGACGATCGGAACACGGGCGCAAATCACCGACTGGTATCAGGGCAGCGACGGTATTCTCGGCATTACTGCGCTCGGTACCGAGCGTTTCCGCATTCAGTCGATCCAGCGCGAGCGCGATGGTCTGTACGTGGGCTGCGTCGAGGCCATCGCGGACGAACCGCAACAGAGCGTGCCTGAAAAATTCCGTTCGATGTGTACGCTGCTCGAGGTCGTGATCAATGATCTGGGCAAGCTGTACGAAAATATCGAGACCGACTACGATGACGCGACCTGGGTCGGCCGGCGCTTTGCCGAAGTATTGCCGATTTCGCTCGAACAAAAGCAGCATTGCCTGGAGATTGACGATGCGATCGAACGGCTCGAGTATCTGCGGCCGCTGCTGCGGTCGATCCGTGAGGAGACGGCGCAATAATGCAAGGTGATGAGATGAGGATGGCGTTCACATGACCGAGGCGACCGGTTACCGGCAATACATGTGTTTGATTTGCGGTTTTGTCTATGACGAAGAACACGGCATGCCGGACGCCGGCATCGCGCCCGGCACGCGCTGGGACGATATCCCGCTGTCATGGCGCTGTCCGGACTGCGGGGCCGGCCGCAGCGAGTTCGAGATGGTCGAAATCTGAGCGGCGCGGGTTCAGTGCAGCTGGCGGGTGCGGATTCCCGACTCGCCGAGCATGCGCTGAACGCTGTCCTCGCCGATCAGGTGCAGCGTGCCGACGATCACCAGGTAGTCCCGTGCATCGTCGGTCATATCGATGATCGCCCGGGTCCAGCGACGGTTGCGCCGGACGAGGATCCGGTCGTAGACCTCCGGCTGGTCGGCCAGGCCATCGAGCAGCAGGGTGTTCAGCGCCCCAATGTCGCCATTACGCCAGGCGGTGACGATCTCCGTTAGTTCGTCTTCGAGCGCCGCGGCGTCTTCGAGGGTCTGGACGAAGAATCGCTGTTGGGCCGTCGCGGTCAGCGCATCCAGCGCGCCGAGCTGTTCGTCGAGTGTCTCCAGTCCGCGAACGGGTTTGCCGTCCACGCGGGCCTGACGCGAGATCTGCAGGTCCACGCCAAAGCTGCCGTCGAAGCCCAGCTGCAGCAGCCGTAACTGGGTAATCTGCAAAGCCGCGAACCACGGCTCGAACGGTTGCAGCATCGCCAGATCGATATCGATCGTCTGTGCGAGTCCGGTGGCTCTGCGCCACGCCGTCGCGCCGACGATTTCGCGCAGGTTGCGGCCGCGGGGATCGACGGCGAGTTCCTGCTGCACGCGCTGCAGGTCGGTCGGTCTGATCGCGTTCAGGTCGAGTTCCATGACGATGACATCGGCCTGACGATAGGCCTCCTCGATCGCCGCCGGCAGCGGGTAATCGCCGGCGCGCAGGAAATGTACCGAGCCCAGCAGCCGGATTCGATTGGCGGTGCCCTCGATTTCCCAGAGTGGCAACGCGGCGCCGGCGGCGCTGGTGAGCAGCGCGGTCAGCAGGCATGCAATGCGCAGTATCGTCGTCATTCGAGCCAGACAACCTCGCTTTCGATGGTGCCGTCGCGATGCAGATCGATCCAGCGAAAGCCGGGTGGCCGGGCGTCGATCGCGAAATCGTCGCTGTTGGGACGGAATTGCGAACACGTCGAGGGCGAACTCATCAGTCGAACGCCGTCGCGGTGCCGGTCGGAAGCCTGGTGCACATGGCCCCAGAGGATACCCCGAACCTGGGGAGTGGCGTCGACAATATCGAAAAATTCCCCGGCGTGGCGCAGCGCAACGCCGTCGAGCCACCGGCTGCCCATCGGTACCGGGTGGTGGTGCAGGCAGATCAGCGTGTGCAGTTTCGGGTGCGCTCGCAGCTCCGCCTGCAGCCGGTCGAGTTCCGCTTTGCTGAGGCGACCGCCGTCGTCGCCGCGGACGAAGCTGCTGAGCATGATCAGCGACCAGCCGTTGGCCTGCAGCGAGCCGTTGACCTGAAACGGCGCGCTGCTCAGGACGCCGGCCATGATGTTTGGCGCATCGTGGTTGCCGGGGATGCAAAGAACCGGCGTATTCAACGGGGCGAGCACATCGCGAAAACGTTCGTAGCCGGTGCGGGTTTCATCCTGCACCAGGTCGCCGGTCGCGACGATAACGTCGGGCGGCAGCCGGTCGGCCATCGCCCGCTCGACGACGGCGCGGAATGTGTCATACGTCACGACGCCGCGCATGCGGCTTTCCGGATGCGCATGCAGGTGCGGGTCGGTGATATGCAGCAGGCGGAATGCGGGTTGCGCGGCGCTCAAGGTGTATCGGGATCCGTCCGAATATCAGCGCGCACTATAGCGTACGGCCGTGACGGAAACGTTGACGCAGTTCGCGCGGGCGCATGTCCGCGACCGCTTGCGACGCACGGCGCCCGGTCGGCCGCCGTGCGTCACGAACTGCGGTATATCAGTACCGGTAATGCCCGGGCTTGTAAGGCCCTTCAACCGGCACGTTGATGTAGTCGGCCTGGAACTTCGACAGCGTCGTCAGGTTCGCACCGAGTTTCGACAGGTGCAGGCGCGCGACCATCTCGTCGAGGTGCTTCGGCAGCACATAGACTTCGTTCCCGTACTCATCCGGCCGCTGCCACAGTTCGATCTGTGCCAGCACCTGGTTCGTGAACGAATTCGACATGACGAAGCTGGGATGGCCCGTCGCACAGCCGAGGTTCACGAGCCGGCCGCCGGCCAGCAGGATAATCCGCTTGCCGTCGGGGATGATGATGTGATCGGTCTGGGGCTTGATCTCTTCCCACTGGTAGTCCTTGAGCCCGGCGACGTCGATCTCGTTGTCGAAGTGGCCGATATTGCAGACGATGGTCTGGTCCTTCATCTTCGCCATGTGGTCGTGCGTGATCACATGGAAGTTGCCCGTCGCCGTCACGAAGATGTTGCCCTGTCCGGCAGCCTCGTCCATCGTCACGACCCGGTAACCCTCCATCATCGCCTGCAGTGCGCAGATCGGGTCGATCTCGGTCACCCAGACTGTCGCGCCGAGGCCGCGCAGGGACTGCGCGCAGCCCTTGCCGACGTCGCCGTACCCGCAGACGACCGCGATCTTGCCCGCGATCATGACGTCGGTGGCGCGCTTGATGCCGTCGACCAGTGACTCGCGACAACCGTACAGGTTGTCGAATTTCGACTTCGTGACCGAGTCATTGACGTTGATGGCCGGGAACGGCAGTTCGCCGTCGCGCTGCATCTGGTACAAGCGCATGACGCCCGTCGTGGTCTCTTCGGTGACGCCGCCGATCGCCGCCTTGAGCTGGCCGTACCAGCCCGGGCGCTCGGCCAGTCGTTTGCGGATCGCTGCAAACAGCGCGGTCTCTTCCTCGCTGGACGGATTGTCGAGGACCGAGGCATCCGCCTCGGCCTTGGTACCGAGGATCGCGAGCAGCGTCGCGTCGCCGCCGTCGTCGAGGATCCGGTTCGGGAACCCGCCTTCCGGCCAGTCAAGGATGCGGTGCGTATACTCCCAGTACTCGTCGAGCGACTCGCCCTTGTAGGCGAACACCGGCACGCCGGTCGCGGCGATCGCTGCGGCCGCATGGTCCTGCGTCGAGAAGATATTGCACGAGGCCCAGCGCACCTCCTCACCGTGGGCGACGAGGCTCTCGATCAGCACGGCGGTCTGGATCGTCATGTGCAGGCTGCCGGCGATGCGCGCGCCCTTGAGCGGCTGCTGCTGGGCAAATTTCTCGCGAATCGCCATCAGCCCCGGCATCTCGGTTTCCGCGATCGCGATTTCGCGACGGCCCCAATCCGCAAGCGCCAGGTCGGCGACGTGATAGTCGTTCGCAACGACTTCGGCTGCTTTCGTATTCATTCGGTGTGCTCCATAAAGTCCGGGTTTCGAGTCGGTTCGGCGTGCATCAGGCGGCGACGGCGCCGCGCAATGCGTCGGCCTTGTCGGTGCGCTCCCAGCTGAACGACGGGCGGCCGAAGTGACCGTAGGATGCCGTTGGCCGGTAGATCGGCTGCTCGAGCTGCAGTGTCTCCTTGATGCCGAACGGCGTCAGGTCGAAGTGTTCGCGGATCAGCGCCGTGATCTGCTGCTCGGGCACCCGGCCTGTGCCGAAGGTCTCGACCGAGATTGATGTCGGTTCGGCGACGCCGATGGCGTAGGAGACCTGCACCTCGCAGCGTTCGGCGAGGCCGGCGGCGACGATGTTCTTGGCGACGTAGCGGGTCATGTAGGCCGCCGAACGGTCGACCTTCGACGGATCCTTGCCCGAGAACGCGCCGCCGCCGTGGCGGGCCATGCCGCCGTAGGTGTCGACGATGATTTTGCGCCCGGTCAGGCCGCAGTCGCCTTCCGGTCCGCCGGTCTCGAAGCGACCGGTCGGATTGATGTGGATCTTGCCGCTCGCGACCTGGTCGAGCCACTCGGCCGGAATGATTGGCTTGATGACTTCCTCCATGATGCCCTCGCGGATCGTTGCATTGGACACGTCACGGGTATGCTGCGTCGACAGGACGATCGCATCGATGCCGACCACCTTGTCGTCTTCGTAGATGAACGTCAGCTGGCTCTTCGCATCCGGCAGCAGCCACGGCAGCTTGCCCGATTTTCGGACGGCCGCCTGCTGTTCGACGAGGCGGTGGGCATACGTGATCGGCGCGGGCATCAGCACGTCGGTCTCGTTCGACGCGTAGCCGAACATCATGCCCTGATCGCCGGCGCCCTGGGCGCGCGGGTCCGAGCGGTCGACGCCCTGGTTGATATCGCCGGACTGCTTGCCCAGTGCGTTCAGGATGCCGCAGGTCTTGCCGTCGAAACCCTTGTCCGAATCGTCGTAACCGATGTCGCAAATGACCTGGCGAACGATCGGGTCAAAGTCGATCGTCGCGTCGGTGTTAATCTCGCCGGCCAGCACGACGAAGCCGGTCTTGATCATGGTTTCCGCCGCGACGCGCGACCGGGGCGCTTTGGCCAGGATTGCGTCGAGTATTGCGTCCGATATCTGGTCGGCCATCTTGTCCGGATGACCCTCGGAAACGGATTCGGAGGTAAAGAGTTTTCTGTTGCCCATGGAAGTCTCGCCTGTCTGATCGGGAAAGTTTGAATTCGAACGCGACATTATAGCGGCCCGTCAGTTGATTTGCTCTGCCCCAGCCGTTCGGCATCCCCGGGATGGCCAGACATAATCCGTGCACCGCCGCGGCAGCCCCTTATTGCCAGCCACCAGCGAGTACGCGACAATGCGCGCCCCAAAACGAGAACAACCCCGACGTCATGGCTACGAATCCCGTTAATTCGATCGCGCCGTCTTCCCGCCGGAAGCGGGCGGACGCCCTGCGGGTTCTGGCGATGGACGCGGTGCAGCAAGCCCGGTCGGGCCATCCCGGCATGCCGATGGGGATGGCCGACATCGCCGAAGTGCTGTGGAATGATTTCCTCCGCCACAATCCGGCCAATCCGGCCTGGCCGGATCGCGATCGCTTCGTGTTGTCGAACGGTCACGGTTCGATGCTGCTCTACGGCCTGCTGCATCTGTCCGGCTATCCGCTGACGATGGACGATCTGCGCGCCTTCCGCCAGTTTGGCTCGCGGACCGCTGGCCATCCCGAATACGATCCGCAGATCGGCATCGAAACGACGACCGGACCGCTCGGGCAGGGCATCACGAACGCCGTTGGCATGGCGCTGGCCGAGAAGCGCCTGGCTGCCGAGTTCAACCGGTCCGGCCATGAGATCGTCGATCACTACACTTATGTATTTCTCGGCGACGGCTGCCTGATGGAGGGTATCTCGCACGAGGCCTGCTCGCTGGCCGGAACCTGGCAACTTGGCAAACTGATCTGCCTGTACGACGACAACGGCATCTCGATCGATGGCGATGTCGCGGGCTGGTTCACCGACGACACGCCGGCCCGTTTCCGGGCCTACGGCTGGCACGTCATCGCCGACGTCGACGGGCATGACCCGGACGCCGTCCGGGCCGCGATCGAAGCGGCCCGCGCGACCGCCGACCGACCGTCGCTGATCTGCTGCAAGACCATCATCGGCTTCGGCGCGCCGAACAAGCAGGGCAGCGAAGCCACGCATGGTGCACCGCTCGGCGACGACGAGATCGCCGCAGCGCGCAAAGCGCTCGACTGGGATGCGCCGCCGTTCGTCATTCCCGCGGCCATCGCCGAGTCATGGGATGCAACCGATGCCGGCCAGGCGGCCGAGCAGCAGTGGCGGCAACGCTACGCCGCGTATGCGGCCGAATACCCCGATCTGGCCGCCGAATTCGAGCGGCGCAACGCCGGCACGCTGCCGGATAACTGGACGACATTCGCCGACGACGCGGTGGCCGGTATTGCGGCCGCGGGCGAGACGGTGGCGACGCGCAAGGCGTCGCTGATCGCATTGAATGCGTTCGCGCCGGCCCTGCCCGAACTGCTCGGCGGGTCGGCCGACCTGACGGGCTCGAACCTGACGCATCACGCCGGGTCGCGCCTGATTTCCGGCGCCGACGCGGGCGGCAACTACGTGTCGTACGGTGTCCGTGAATTTGCGATGGCGGCGATCATGAACGGCCTCGCCCTGCACGGTGGCAGTATTCCGTACGGCGGCACGTTCCTGACCTTTTCCGATTACTCGCGCAACGCGCTGCGCATGGCCGCGCTGATGGGTATTCGCGTCGTGCACGTGTTTACGCACGACTCGATCGGCCTCGGCGAGGACGGGCCGACCCATCAGCCGATCGAACAGGTCGCGAGCCTGCAACTCGTGCCCAACATGCGCGTCTGGCGACCGTGCGACGCGGTCGAAACCGCCGTGGCCTGGCGCGACGCGCTCGAAACCGACACCGGCCCGACGAGCCTGGTTCTGTCGCGGCAGAATCTCCCGCATCAACCGCGCACCGAGGCGCAACTGGCCTCGATTCGGCGCGGCGGTTACGTGTTGCACGAGGTCGACGATCCGGAATTGATCCTGATTGCGACGGGTTCGGAAGTCGCGCCGGCCATGGCCGCGGCGGCCGCGCTGGCCGGCGCCGGACGCCGGGTACGGGTCGTGTCGATGCCGTGCGCCGCCGCGTTCCTCGCTCAGGACGAAGCGTGGCGCGAATCCGTACTGCCGGCCGCGGTCGACCGGCGGATTGCCATCGAGGCGGGCGCGACGGGTCTCTGGTACCGATTTGTCGGTCTGCAGGGGCAGGTTATCGGCCTCGACCGGTTCGGCGAGTCCGCACCGGCCGGGGAATTGTTCGAGCATTTCGGATTTACGCCGGAAAATATCGTGGCGCAGGCGTTGCGCCTTTTGGAGAAAGATTGATGTCAGTAAAAATTGCGATCAATGGTTACGGCCGCATCGGGCGCAACGTCCTGCGGGCATTGTATGAGTCCAACCGGACCGACGAACTGCAGATCGTCGCGATCAACGACCTCGGTGACGCCGAGACGAATGCGCACCTGACGCGTTTCGACACCACGCATGGGCCGTTTTCGGGCACGGTGGCGGTCGACGGCGGTGACATGGTTGTCAATGGCGACCGCATCCGCGTGCTTGCCGAGCGTAACCCGGCCGAATTGCCGTGGAGTGAACTCGGCGTCGATGTTGTTTTCGAGTGCACGGGATTTTTTGCCAACAAGACGAAGGCGGCCGCACACCTTGAGGCGGGCGCGAAGAAAGTCGTGATCTCGGCGCCGGCCGGAACCGATATCGATGCGACGATTGTCTACGGCGTCAACGAGGGTGTCCTCAAGGCCACCGACCGGATCATTTCGAATGCGTCGTGCACGACCAATTGCCTCGCGCCGCTCATCAAACCGCTGCATGAGAAGGTCGGCGTCGAGAAGGGCATCATGAATACGATTCATGCCTACACGAACGACCAGGTGCTGACGGATGTGTATCACAAGGATCTGCGCCGCGCGCGTTCCGCGACCCATTCGATGATCCCGACCAAGACCGGCGCCGCCGCAGCCGTCGGACTCGTGCTGCCGGAACTCAACGGCAAGCTCGACGGTTTTTCGGTTCGCGTGCCGACGATCAACGTGTCGCTCGTCGACCTGACCTTCACAGCGTCCCGTGACACGTCGGTCGAGGAGATCAACGACATCATGCGCGCCGCAGCCGCCGGCAACGACTCGCTCGGCGCGGTGCTCGGCTATAACGACGGCCCGTTGGTGTCGGTCGACTTTAACCACAACCCGGATTCGTCGACGTTCGATGCGACGATGACCAAAGTCATGGGCGGCGATCTCGTCAAGGTGTGCGCCTGGTACGACAACGAGTGGGGCTTCTCCAACCGGATGCTCGATACGACGCTGGCGCTCGTTAACGCCGGCTGACGGAAGTTTTCATGCCGGGCTTGAATGTGTTGCGGATGTCCGACCAGGAGCTGGCCGGCCAGCGCGTCATGATCCGGCTCGACCTGAACGTGCCGTTGCAGAACGGCGTCGTGACCAGCGACACGCGTATCCGCGCGACGCTGCCGACGATTCGTCTTGCGCTGGAGCGCGGCGCAGCCGTGATTCTGTTGTCGCATCTGGGCCGCCCGGTCGAGGGTGAATACGACCCGAAGTTCTCGCTGCAGCCGGTGGCGGACCATCTGGGCGGGCTGCTCGAACGGCCCGTGCGCCTGGCCGCCGACTGGCTCGACGGCATCGACGTCGCGCCGGGCGACGTCGTGTTGTGCGAGAACGTGCGCTTCAACGCGGGCGAGAAGGCTAATGACGAATCGCTGGCGCGGCGGATGGCCGCACTCTGTGATGTGTTCGTCATGGATGCATTTGGTACCGCCCACCGGGCGCAAGCCAGCACGCATGGCGTGGCCCGTTTTGCGCCGGTGGCCTGCGCCGGTCCGCTGCTCATCGGCGAACTTGAAGCGCTCGGTCAGGCTCTGCTCGACCCGGCGCGACCTGTCGTGGCCATCGTCGGCGGGTCGAAGGTCTCGACCAAGCTGATGGTGCTCGAATCGCTGTCGACAATCGTCGACCAGTTGATCGTTGGCGGTGGCATCGCCAATACCTTCATTGCCGCAGCCGGATACCCGGTCGGTGAGTCCCTGTACGAGGCTGACCTCGTCGACGAGGCGGCGCGGCTCGCGGCCGGCGGCGACGGGCGGGCGATAATTCCGTTGCCGCGGGATGTCGTCGTGGCCATCGAGATCAGCGAATCGGCTCCGTCCCAGGTTCGTCCGGTCGATGCCGTGGCGCCCGATGAACTGATCCTGGATATCGGCCCGCAGACGGCGGACCTGTATGCGGAATTGCTGGCCACGGCCGGTACGATCGTCTGGAACGGTCCCGTCGGCGTTTTCGAAATCGATCAGTTCGGCGCCGGTACCGAACGTCTCGCGCAGGCGGTCGCGGCGAGTCCGGCGTTCAGCATCGCCGGTGGCGGCGATACGCTGGCGGCGCTGGAGAAATACGGCGTGACCGACCGTGTCTCCTATATATCGACCGGCGGCGGTGCGTTTCTTGAATTCCTGGAAGGCAAGACGCTGCCGGCCGTCGCTGTGCTGGAGCAGCGGGCCGGTGCGCCAGCAGGACCTGCTTGACGCCTGTTTTGCCGCGGCCGTGGCGGCCGCTTCCCCCGCGCGTTGTCTCGCGCCGCATCTGCCCGTCCCGACCGGTCGTCCCGGCCATGTCGTCGGCGCCGGCAAGGCCGCCGCGAGCATGGCCGAAGCGCTGGTTGCCGCGTGGCCCGATGTTCTGACCGGATGTGTCGTGACCCGTTACGGGCACGGCGTCGGGCGGCCGCGGGTCGGCGACATCGACGTGATCGAGGCGGCCCACCCGGTGCCCGATGCTGCCGGTTGGGCTGCGGGTCGCCGGATCCTGGCGCTTGCCGAGGGTCTCGCTGCCGACGACCTGCTGTTCGTGTTGCTGTCCGGCGGCGCGTCGGCGTTGCTGGAGGTGCCGCTGCCCGGGTTGACGCTCAGCGACCTGCAATCGGTCAATCGACAACTGCTGGCGGCCGGTGCGGATATCTCGGCGATCAATTGCGTGCGCCGGAAACTGTCGGCGCTCAAGGGCGGCGGCCTGGCCCGCGCGGCGGCGCCCGCGCGCGTTCACGTGCTCGCGATCTCGGACGTGCCCGGCGATATCGTCGCGGACATCGGCTCGGGTCCGTGCAGCCCCGATGTGCACAGCGCCGCCGAGGCCCGCGACATCCTGCGGCGCTTCGGCATCGACGTGCCGGCCGCGGTCGCGGCGACCTTGCGTGCCGACCCGACCGGTCCAGCCGACGATGCCGCGGCATTTGCGAACGTGTCGGTGCGTGTGATTGCACGCGCCGACGATGCCATGACCGCGGCGGCCGCTACGGCGGTGGCCGCCGGGTTCGAGCCGGTGTTGCTCGGTGCCGCCGGCGGTGAGCCGGCGCATCGGCTTGCCGAGCGGCATGCCGATATCGTGCGCCGGTATCAACGACCCGGGGTCCGGGTCGCGCTGATTTCCGGCGGCGAAACGTCGGTGGCGGTCACCGGCGCCGGCGGTCGGGGCGGGCGCAATAGCGAGTACCTGCTGGCCCTCGCGCTCGCCCTGACCCCCGACGGTGCGGCCGGGGTGCATGCGCTTGCCGCGGATACGGACGGCATCGACGGTACCGAGGACAATGCCGGTGCGCGACTGTATCCCGACAGCCTGGCCCGCGCCCGGACCCTGGGTATCGATCCGGCGGTGCTGCTTGCGGCCCACCGCGCCTGGGATTTTTTTGCCGCGCTCGGCGACCTCGTGGTCAGCGGCCCGACGCGGACGAACGTGAACGATCTGCGCGTCATTCTCGTCACGGATCCGACCGCCGGTACCGGGCCGGTGTAACTGCGCGCGTTGTGGGATAATTCGGCGATGCGACGAACCAAGATTATTGCGACACTGGGCCCGGCGAGCGAATCGCCGGAGCAGTTGGAGAAACTCTTCAAGGCCGGCGTCGACGTCGTTCGGCTGAATTTTTCCCACGGCACCTGGGATGATCATCAGCGTCAGATTGACAGGGTGCATGCGGTGGCGAAACGCTGCGGCCGGCACATCGGCATTATCGGTGACCTGCAGGGGCCGAAGATTCGCATCAACCGTTTTCGCGACGGTTACGTGCGCCTGACGGAGGGGCAGTCGTTCGCGCTCGACAGCGCGCTCGACCCGGAGGCCGGTACGATCGATGAGGTCGGTGTCGCCTACGAACAGCTCGTGCGGGACGTCGCTGCCGGTGATGTCCTGCTGCTCGATGACGGGCAGATCGCGATGGTCGTGGAGTCGGTCAGCGGTACGCGAATCAACTGCCGCGTCACGGTCGGCGGCACGCTCAGCGACAAGAAAGGCATCAATCGTCAGGGTGGCGGGATGTCGGCTCCGGCGCTGTCCGACAAGGATCTCGACGATTTGCGCCGGGCGGCAGCAGCCGGCGTCGATTGGATTGCCGTGTCCTTCGTGCGCGACGCCGACGACATCCACCGTGCGCGGCAGGTGCTCGAGGACGCCGGCGGTACCGGGCATATTATCGCCAAGATCGAGCGCGCCGAGGCCATGGGGAATCTGGAGGCGATTATCGACGCCAGCGACGGCGTCATGGTCGCGCGTGGCGATCTCGGCGTCGAGATGGGATTCGCCGGACTTGCCGGTATGCAGAAGACGATCATCAAGCTGGCGCGTCGGCGGCACACCGTGTGTATCACGGCGACACAAATGATGGAGTCGATGATTCACAGTCAGTTGCCGACGCGCGCCGAGGTCTCCGACGTCGCCAATGCCGTCATGGACGGTACCGATGCGGTCATGCTGTCGGCGGAGACGGCGGTCGGTGAATATCCGGTGAAGGCCGTGGCGGCGATGGCCGAAGTCTGCATCGGTGCCGAGACGTATCACCAGAGCGCCTCGCGCATGAGCCGGCACCGCATGGACGACCGGTTCGGCGCCGTCGACGAGGCGATCGCGATGTCCGTGATGTATGCCGCGAACCATCTGGATGTCGAGGCCATCATCGCGCTGACCGAATCGGGCACGACGGCCTTGTGGATGTCGCGCATTCGATCGGATATCCCGATCTTCGCCTTCACGAACCACGAGAGCACGCGCCGGCGTATATCTCTGTACCGCGGCGTCTATCCGGTGGCTTATGAGAACGTGCACGAGCATACCGAGCCGATTTTCCGGGATGTCTGCCAGTTACTGATCGACCAGCACCACGTGCAACCCGGCGACCTCGTCATCTTTACCAAGGGTTCGCGGCGCGGGCTGACCGGTGGCACCAACGAGATGCGCATCCTGCCCGTGACCGGCCTGTGAATAAAGCTGAAGCGCCGGGCGGGTCCTGAGTCGGCCGGTATTATGATCGCCGGTCCGACGACGGGACCCGCTGCGGCCGGGGTCGCTCATGTCGGATGTCCTGTTCTTTCCTGATTCGGTCTCCGCCTGCTGCGGGGAACGGAAAAAAACCAGACTGAGGAAGATCGACCATGCACACGACCACAAGAGCAAGATTCAGCCGTCGGTTTATCCTGTTGGCCGCGTTCGCGGTCGGCATCGCGGCTGCTGACTCTCCGGCGGGCAGTGAACTCGTGCTCGTCGCGGGCGCCACTGGCGGCACAGGGCACGAGATCGTCGGCCGGTTGCGGGCGGACGGTTACCGTGTGCGCGCATTCGTCAGGGATGCGGACAAGGCACGCGAGGAGTTTGGTGACAATGTCGAATACGCGGTCGGCGACGTGCGCGATCGCGCGACGATCGATGCGGCCCTCGACGGTGTCGATGCGATGATTTCGGCGATCGGCTCGGGTCGCGGCGATCCGGCCAACGGGCCGGAGTTCGTGGATTACGGTGGCGTGAAGAACATGGCCGAGGCGGCTGCCAACGCCGGGCTGCGTCAGTTCGTGCTCGTGTCATCGATGGGCGTCACGCACGAAGACCATATTCTCAACAAGATGTTCGATAACGTCCTGCAGTGGAAATTCCGGGGCGAGGAGGCGCTGCGGTCCAGTGGCGTACCGTACACGATCGTGCGCCCCGGAGGATTGATCAACGATGAGGGCGGCAAGAAAGCGGTTGTGTTCGCCCAGGGCGATGAGGGCACCGGGGCGATTCCGCGGGCCGATGTTGCCCGTGTCTGTGTCGCGGCGCTCGGCACGCCGGCGGCATTGAACAAGACGTTCGAAGTCAACAGCGGCAAGTCGGCGGCCGCGCAGGATCTCACGGCGGCGTTCGGCGCCCTCGCGGAGGACCAGGCATCGTCGGGGGTGCCGGCGGAATAACGCGATGAATACCAACAACCCCGGTTTGCTTGCAAGGATGATGAAGTCGGCGTCGAGAATCGAACCTGGCGAGATCAAGTCGGTCCTGTTGTCATTCCTGCTCGTCTTCATATTGATGGCGGCTTATTACATCCTGCGCCCCGTGCGCGACGCGATGGCCAGCGACTGGACCGACACGGAAGTCAGTCTGTTATGGAACCTGAACTTCTTTATCAGCATTGTCGTCGTCGCGTTTTACGGGCTGGCGATATCGAAAGTCCGGTTCCGGATTCTCGTGCCGGGCATGTATGCTTTTTTTGCGATTAGTTTCGTGGCTTTCTACTTCGGCGTCGGGCTGTTGGAGAATCGGACACTGATCGACAAGACGTTCTATGTCTGGGTCAGTATTTTCAGCCTCTTTCATATTTCGGTTTTCTGGAGCTTCATGTCGGATCTGTTCAACAAGGAGCAGGCCGGCCGATTGTTCGCTTTCATCGCCGTCGGTGCCAGTGCCGGGGCGCTGATCGGCCCGCTGGTGCCGACGCTGCTCGCCGGTGCGATCAGCACCGATACCCTGCTGCTGATCGCGTCGGTTGCACTGATCACCATTATCCCGATCGTGCTCTGGCTCGAGCGGCTCAAGATGATCGACCTGCACAACGAAGACGTGCATGCGGATCTCAGCGCCGCCCGGATCGGCGGCAACCCGTTTGCCGGCTTCAAAATGTTCTTCTCGAACCCGTACCTGCTGGCGATCGGCGCATTCATCCTGCTGTATACATCGATCGGTTCATTCGCCTATTTCGAGCAGAAGAATCTGCTGGCTGAATTCGATCGCGAGACCCGCACGCAGATCCTCGGTGGCGTCGATTTCACCGTGAACTGCCTGACATTCGCGATCGGTATGTTCGCAACGGGCCGCATCGTCAAGCGCTTCGGAATGACGGCGACGCTGGTCATGGTTCCCGTATTCGTTGCCGCGGGCCTGCTGATCCTGGCGTTCGCGCCGATCCTGACGGTGTTGCTCGCGTTCCAGGTCGGGCGACGAGCGGGCAACTATGCGATTACGCGCCCGGCGCGGGAAATGCTGTTCACGGCGGTCGATCGCGAAACGCGTTTCAAGGCCAAGCCGGTCATCGACATCGTCGTATACCGCGGCGGTGACGCATTGAGCAGTCTCGCGTTCGCGGGGCTGACGGATGGGCTGGGATTCGGGCTGGCCGCCGTTGCCGTCGTCGGATCGGTGATCGCCGGTGTCTGGGCCTGGACCGGCCGCATGTTGGGCCGCATGTTCGATCGGCAAAATCCGCAACCGGCCGCGGACGCCGAGCCGGTGAGCCCGTTGCCGCGCCCATAAACGCGCGGGATCCGGTCGGCGGTCAGCCCTGCGACAGTAGCGCCTTGAGATCGGCGAGCACTTCGGCGGTGTGCCGTTCGGCATCCACCTTTTCGTAGTGACGGACGATCTTACTGTCGGGCCCGACGATGAACGATTGCCGCCGGGCAAATTTGAGCGGCCCCATGGTTCTCAATACGCCGTATTCGGTTGCTGTTGCGGCATCGGCATCGGACAGCAACGAGAACGGCAGACTGTATTTTTCGGCAAAGGCCGCGTGTGAGGCCACGTCGTCGAGACTGACGCCGAGCACGACCGCGCCGATATCCTCGAAGGCGAAAATATTGTCGCGGAACGCACAGGCCTCTTTTGTGCAGCCCGGCGTGTCGTCTTTCGGATAGAAATACAGCACGACCCATCGGCCCGTGTATTGTTCCAGCGAGTGCCAGTCGCCTTTCTGGTCCTGGAGGCGGAACGGCGGCGCGGATTGTCCGACCTCGACGCCCGCGGCGGCCGGCGTCGCCAGACCGAGGAAAACGAGTATTGCCGTCAGTAGCCGGCCAATCGGTCCTGCCATGGTCATCTCTCCCGGTGGATCTGTGTCGATCTTAGCATGGCGTGCGCGGGTCCCTTGTCGCGTGTCGGAGGATGTGGTTAACATCGGCCACTTATGGCAGGCAAGCAAGTAGTCATCGATCCTGCTCCCGTCCAGCGCGACATCGGGCTCGTACTGCCGGGCGGCGGCGCTCGTTGTGCGTATCAGGTCGGCGTCCTGAAGGCGATCGGCGAGATGTTGCCCAAGGGTGCGCCATGCCCGTTTCCGGTTATCAGCGGCACCTCGGCCGGGGCCATCAATTCGATCGTTCTGGCGGCGCGCGCGCGGCGCTTCACAAACGCCATCGCGGAGCTGGAAAAGGTCTGGGGTAACTTCCGGACCTGGCACGTGTTCCGCAGCGACACAAAAGCCATCGTCAACACCAGTGCCCGCTGGCTGGCGTCAATCGCGACCGGCGGTATGCTGGGTTCCTCGCCCAGGTCGCTGCTCGATAACGAGCCGCTGCGGCAACTGCTGACCCACCGCTTGAAACTGGCGAATGTGCAGGACTCGATCGATCGAGGCTGTCTCGATGCGATCGCCGTGACGGCGGCCGGCTACGGGTCGGCGAAGTCCGTCTCCTTCTACCAGGGCCGGCCGGAACTCGAGCCCTGGAAGCGCGTGCGGCGCCGCGGCGTACCGACCTCGCTGCGAATCGACCATTTGATGGCGAGCATCGCGGCGCCGCTGATCTTCCCCGGCGTGCAGATCGGTCGGGAATACTTCGGCGACGGCGCCATGCGCCAGGCCACGCCGCTGTCGCCGGCTGTGCATCTCGGCGCCCGGCGCATCCTGGTGATCGGCGTGCGCAATGAGGAATCCGATCCCGAACCCGGGCCGGAAGACCCGGTGCCCTACCCGAGCCTCGGCCGCGTTGCCGGGTATATGCTCGATGCATTGTTGATGGACGGCCTGTCCGCTGATCTCGAGCGTCTCGCGCGATTGAACCACGTCGTCAACGAGCAACCGGGCCGTGTATTGCACGGACAGTTTGAGAGCCTGCGGTCGATCGACGCGTTGATCATGTATCCCAGTCAGGATGTGCGCGAGATAGCGCTACGCTACGTACACGAAATGCCGCGGGCCGTGCGCATCATGATGCGTGCGCTCGGCGCGCTGAATTACGGCGGGCGGCAACTCGTCAGTTACCTGCTGTTCGAGGCGGGCTATACCCGTGAACTGATCCGCCTCGGTTATTCCGACGCGATGGCGCGCCGCGCGCAATTGCGCGATTTTCTGAGCGGCGTACCGCTCGATGTGCCCAGCGGCATTGTCGGCTGGCGTGATCTCAGTGATGAATATTCCCAGCGCTTGCCGACGCTCAAGCTGGAAGATATTGCCGAAGACGGCTAGCCGCCGGTTGAAAAACCTCAGGCGGCACAATTGTGCACGGAGAATACCTGAGCCTTATCCATTCCCGGGGCTCATGCACTGGCGTGTACTGCGCGCTTTTGCCCCGTTCCTGTCTTGCGCTCACCCGGGACCTGTTCAGCAGGCCGCCGGCCCGTTTTCCGGCGCGCGCGATTACAGCAGGTACAGCGTCGCGAGTCCGAGGAAAGCGGCGAAGCCGACGACATCGGTCACCGTCGTCAGGATGACCGTGCCGGCCAGCGCCGGATCGATGCGCAGTCTGCGCAGCAGCAGCGGGATGGAAAAGCCCGCGAGCGCCGCAGCCAGCAGGCTCACGATCAGCGCGGCGGCGATGATGAATGCGACTTGCCAGGTGCCGAAGAACAACAGTGTCACGAAGGCAACGATGATGGCCCAGCCGAGACCGTTGAGCAGGCCCACGGAGACCTCCTTGATCAACAGCCAGCGCGCATTGGAATCCTGAACGCGACCCAGGGCCATGCCGCGGATCATCAGTGTCAGTGTCTGGCTGCCGGCGATGCCGCCCATGCTGGCTACCACCGGCATCAGCACCGCGAGAATCACGATTTTCTCCAGCGCCGGTTTGAACAGCGCGACGACGGCCGCGGCCAGGAATGCCGTGGCCAGATTGATGCCGAGCCAGATGGCCCGGCGCCGTGCGCTCGTGACGATCGGCGCAAATATGTCGTCCTCCTCGTCGAGTCCGGCCATGCCGAGGAAGTCGTGGTCCGCCTGTTCCTGTATGACGCTCATGACGTCGTCGGCCGTGATCTGTCCGATCAGACGTCCGTCGTCGTCGACGACGGCGGCCAGCAGCAGATCATGGCTCTTGAACTCCTGTGCGACCGAGCCGGCCGACCAGTGTGCCGGAATGGGCTGCGCCGTCGCGTCCATGACGTCGGCAACCCGGGCCTCCGGATCCTGCGTCACGAGCCGGGTCAGGTAGAGCATGCCGACGAACCGGTGATCGCGATCGACGATTAAGACCGCCGGCGTACCGTCGGGCATCTCGCCCGCGCGTCGCAGGTAGCGCATCACGACCTCGAGCGTAACGTCAGAGCGCACCGAGATAACGTCCGGATCCATGATGCCGCCGGCGCTGTCTTCGTCGTAGGCCAGCACCGAGCGGAGCCGCTCACGATCCTGTGCCGGCAGCGCCGCGATGACGCGTTCGGACATCGTCGCCGGCAGGTCAGCGACCACATCCGCGAGATCGTCGAGTTCCATGTCCCGCATGGCGGCCACGACCGCTGCGACATCCATGGTCTCGAGCAGGCCCTGGCGAACCTCGTCATTGAGTTCGACGAGGATCTCGCCCTCGATATCGTCGTCGATGAGCGGCCACACGGCATCGCGCTCGGGTACCGGCAGCGATTCGAGGAGCAGGGCGATATCCGCGGGGTGCAGCGCGTTAACGGTTCCGTGTACCCCACGTACATCGTTGTTCGCCAGTGCGGCACGCACGTCGGCGAGATGGGATTTCTTTGCAGATTCCATGATGCACCTCATCGGCGTCGATTCCGGACCCGAACGGATCGCGGTGGGACGAATACGGGGCGGCGCGTTGCGCCGCGGGCGAGTTTAGCGGGGAACCGTCGGAACGTCCACGGAGAACCCGTGGTCAGGTGTCGCTGACATCGTCGGGCAATTCATTGTGACGGGTCAAAACATGGTCGAACCGGTTTTTCAGGGCTGCGGCAATTTTCTCGACGAGGTATACCGAACGATGCTGTCCGCCGGTGCAGCCGATTGCAACCGTCAGGTAGTTGCGATTGAAGCCAATATATTCGGGAATCCATGTTTCCAGGAACCCGAGGATGTCGCGGTACATCCGCTGCACACTGTCCTTGTCGTCCAGGTAATCGATAATCGGCTGATCCTTGCCCGTCAGTTGCCTGAGCTGTGTTTCCCAATATGGATTCGGCAGGCAGCGCAGGTCGAAGACGAAATCGGCATCGCTCGGCAGGCCGTGTTTGAATCCGAACGATTCGATCAGGATCGACAGCTCGGGATCCTTGCGTTGCCCGATGCGATCCCGAATGACGTCTCTGAGTTCGTACACATTGGTTCGGGTCGTGTCGAGCACGAGTTCGGCGCTGTCGATAATCGGCCCGAGCAACTCCCGTTCCCTGGCAATGGCATCCGCCAGGCTGAGCCCCCGGTCGCCGAGCGGATGTTTGCGCCGGGTCTCCGAGTATCGTTTCATCAGGATCTCGTCTTCCGCGTGCAGGAAGATCACTTCGCAATGTATGCCACGGCCGCGCAGGTTCCGGACGAGTCCCGGCAATGAATGCAGGTCTGCCCCGCGGTTTCTCGCATCGACGCCGACTGCCAGGTTGTCGTAGATGGGATCGGCCGTCGCGACCAGTTCGGAAATCACCGTATCCAGCAACGCCGCAGGGACGTTGTCGATACAGTAGAAATCCATATCCTCGAGCAGATTCAGCGCCACGCTCTTTCCGGAGCCTGACAGGCCGCTGATAATGACGAGGCGCATCGCTACCGGCCGCCGTGCAACGGGTCAGGAATAATCACGCTTCTGTGACTCGCGGGCATGATGATCCGTCAGCTTTTCCTTGTGCCTGACGATCTGCCTGTCAAGCTTGTCGATCAGCCCGTCGATCGATGCATACATGTCGCTCTCGACGGCATCTGCATACAGCGTTCCGCCGCTGACGTTGACCGTCGCTTCGGCCTTGTGACGTAATTTTTCAACGGTCAGTATGCAGGTGACATTGGTTACGCTGTCAAAATGCCTCTCGAGACGGGTCAGCTTGTTGTTGACGTATTCCTTGAGAGCGGGGGTAATTTCGACATGATGGCCCGTCAGGGTGAGTTGCATAGAGTTATCCTCCTTAATAAATCCCTGGATGAAGTTCTAGTGTACGGGTCGTTGCCGTCTTTCGCTGGACGGCGCGATGCGCAGCGCCTCGCGATATTTGGCGACCGTTCTTCTGGCAATCGTAATCCCTTCTTTGGCCAGCAGGGTGACGATTTTACTGTCACTCAGCGGTTTTTGCGGGTTCTCCGCGCCGACCAGGCGCCGGATTTTTGCCCGGATCGCCGTCGATGACTGTTCCGAGCCGTCGGCGGCGGCCAACTGGCTGGAGAAGAAGTACTTCAGCTCGAAGACGCCTCGCGGCGTATGCATGTACTTGTTTGATGTGACTCGGGATATTGTCGATTCGTGCATCTCAATCGCCTCCGCGATGTCGCGAAGCACCATCGGCTTCATGGCTTCTTCGCCATGCTCCAGGAAATCTATCTGACGCTCGACGATGCACATGGCGACCTTGCGCATTGTATCGTGGCGGATCTCCAGGCTGCGCACGAGCCAGCGAGCTTCGGTCAATTGGGTGCGCAGGTCGGCGTGGCCGCTGCTGCCGCGCAACATGTCCGCATAGGTCTGATTGACCTTGAGTCGCGGTGCGATCGAGCGGTTGACCTCAACGACCCATTGGCTGTCCTGCTTGCGCACGTACACGTCGGGGATAATGTACTCGGCCGTCGATGTCTGTATTGCGGCGCCCGGCCGCGGGTGGCAGGCCCGGACCAGTGCAATCGCCGCTTCGAGATCTTCCTCGGAGATACCCAGGTGGCGGCGCAGCGCTGCATGCTGTTTTTCGGCGACGAGGTCCAGGTGTGCGGACGCGATGCGCAGCGCATCGTCACGCCCGGGCACCTGCGGATCGAGCAGTCGCAGCTGAATGGCAATGCACTCGCCAAGGTCGCGCGCGCCGATGCCCGCCGGATCGAGCGCCTGGATCTTGATCAGCGTCGCCTCGACCTCGGCCGGCGTGAACTCCGCCTCGGCGGCCAGCGTGCCGCGAATCTCGTCGAGCGATTCGGTCAGGTAGCCGTCCTCGTTGATCGAATCGACGATCGATTGGCCGATCACGACTTCGCGTGGCGAGAAATGCTCCATCTCGAGTTGCCATAGCAGATGGTCCCGCAGGGTTTCATCGCTATGGTCGGCGAGTTCGGAGCGGTAAGAATCGTCGCTCCAGTTGTCGCTGCGGGTTCCCGCGCCGGACATCTCGCTCCACGGCGCCGGGTCGTCACCCTCGTCGGCAATGACGGCCGCCTCGGCGAGCTCCGGCTCCGGCTCGGCGGATTCGTTGGATTCAGCGGATTCGTCGCGTTCGAGCATGACGTTTTCCGCCAGCGCCTGCTCGATCTGTGTGCTGAGTTCGAGTACCGGCAGCTGCAACAGTCGGATCGCCTGCTGTAGCTGCGGCGTCATGGTCAGTTGTTGACCAAGCTTTACGTCCAGCGACAGTTTCATGCCGTTCATTACAGGCTGAAGCCCTCGCCGAGATAGACTTCACGAACCTGCTGGTTGTTCAGTATGGTTTCCGGTGACCCTTGCGCGATCATGATGCCGTCACTGAGGATATAGGCGCGCTGGCAGATGCCGAGCGTCTCCCGGACATTGTGGTCGGTAATCAGCACGCCGATATCCCTTTCGGCCAGGTGCCGGATGATGCGCTGAATATCGAGTACCGATATCGGGTCGACGCCGGCAAACGGTTCATCGAGCAGGATGAAGCGCGGTTCCGCCGCCAGTGCGCGGGCGATTTCGACGCGCCGGCGCTCACCGCCCGACAGGCTGATGCCCAGGCTCGTGCGCACGTGATGAACATGCAGTTCATCGAGCAATTCCTCCAGGATGCGCTCCCGGCCGACGCGATCGAGATCGGCACGTGTCTGCAATATCGCCATGATGTTCTTTTCGACCGACAGCTTGCGGAAGACGGATGCCTCCTGCGGCAGGTAGCCGAGGCCGATTCGCGCCCGCTGGTGCATGGCCAGCGGCGTCAGGTCCCGGCCATCGAGCACGATGCGGCCTTCGTCGGCCCGTATCAGGCCGACGATCATATAGAACGCCGTGGTCTTGCCGGCGCCGTTCGGCCCAAGCAGGCCGACGACCTCGCCGCTGCGTATCTCCAGTGAAATATCCTTGATGACCTGGCGGAACTTATAGCGTTTGGAGAGATTCTCTGCGCTGAGGATGCTCACGGTTTCAGTTGATCCTCGATTTTGGGCAGGTCGCTCTCGGGCGGGATGATCTTCATTCGTACCTGGCCGTCGTCGTCGGCGGCGGCAATGATGAACTCGCGATTCAGGTCATACGAAATCCTGTTGCCGGATACCTCATTGGCACCGTCGCTGAGCCAGGCTTCGTCCGACATGCTGATCACGCCCCGGTCCATGTCGTATTCCATCAGGTTGGCCCTGCCCTCGGTCTCGCGCCCGTTACCGACATGAATCTTTTCGAAGTAGGCGGGTTTGCCCTGCATGATGGCGTTGCGGATTCGGTGTTCGAGGAACAGGATGTCGGCGAAGTCACAATAGGCCCTGGTGCCGGCATTCTCGAAAATCACGTTGCCGGTAAATTCCCAGCGCGTGTTTTCGAAATCCAGGCGGGTTGCCGTCGCTTCGTCGGCAGTGATGCTGAGTGGACCCTGCCGGATCGTCAGGCCGCGAAAAAACAGTCGGTTCTTTTTGCGATCGAACTCGGACGATTCGGCATCGAGATCGATCGGCAGCTTGCTGATCACCTCCAGATCCGGAACTTCCTGCGCGTAGCTGACCGATGCCGCCGGGCCGAGCAGCAAGGCGATACAGAGTATCAGCAGGTTACGGGAGGTAGACGCCATTTACATTCGAGATCAGTTGCAGCCTGTCTTCCTTGAGATACGCGCGCAAACCCGTGGCGAATACCTTGTTGTTGGTGTAATCAATTGCGACGTCCTTGTCGGTGCTGGCGATGTACGTGTCGGTATCCAGTTCCAGAAATTCCGTGCCGATTCTGATTGACGGTCGTATGTCCCCGCGCGTCATCGCAATGACGTCACCCGTCAGCCGTATGATATTACCATCCGGCAGGATATGCCCTTTGCTGGCCAGCAGATCCCAGGGCGCTTCCTGCAGCGGGTCATAGCTGACCCGCACCGGTTCGAGTTCGATAACGCCATTTTCGGCGATTTGCGTCGCATGTTCGGTCTGGAGCCGATACAGCGCCCGGCCCGAATCTCCCGTCACGACCAGTTCGGCATTTTTCATGTAATAGCCGATGCCCAGTGTCGGTGCGCGAGGTTTGTTCGGGGCGTCGCCGTCGCTGCGCAACACCAGCAGACCGCTGGCCACGGCGGCCACCAGCAGCAACAGCAGTTTTGGCCAATGCGTCGCTTCCATGCGTCAGCTGTGCGCTTTGGTGCGTGCGGCGATCAGTGCATCGCAGACTTCGCGCACGGCGCCCCGGCCACCGCCCAGCGCGGTTTGCCAGTCGGCCTGGCGCAGGACCGCCGGACGGGCATCGGCAACGGCGATGCCGACGCCGGCCGCCTGCATGATCGGCAGATCGGGTTCGTCGTCGCCGATACAGGCGCAGGCCTCCGGCGGCATACCGAGTTGCGTCGCGAGATCCGTGAAGGCGCCGAGCTTGGTTTCCTGACCGAGCCGGACATGTTCGATGCCGAGTTCGGCCAGACGCGTTTCGACGGCGACGCTGCGACGGCCCGAGATCACGGCGACCTGGATGCCCGCGCGCATGGCCTGCTTGATGCCGTACCCGTCGTGAACATGAAAGACCTTCGCTTCGCGGCCCTTGGCGTCATAGTGCAGTTGCCCGTCGGTCATGACGCCGTCGACATCGAGTACCAGCAGACGAATGGCTGCGAGGGTATCGGGAGAGGGTATGGGCCGGTTGTTCATCGTGGCGCTCCGGCTACATCACGCCTGCCCGGAACAGGTCGTGGACGTTCAGTGCGCCGACCAGGGTCCCGTCGTCGTCGACCACCAGCAGCGCGGTGATCTTCTGCGTTTCCATGACGTGTACGCTCTCCGCTGCGAGCTGGTCGCGGTGCACGGTTTTGCATTTTCGCGTCATGACGTCGGCCATGGTCGTCTTGTGAATATCGATGGGTCGATCGAGCGTGCGGCGCAGGTCGCCGTCGGTGAACACGCCTTCGAGCCGGCCGTCGGCGGTCACGATCGCCGTCATGCCCAGGCCCTTGCGTGACATCTCGACGAGACCGTCGGCGAGCGAAGTCGTCGTCGCGACGCGCGGGATCTCGTCGCCCGTGTGCATCAGGTTTTCGACCTTGAGCAGTAGCCGGCGGCCCAGCGAGCCACCCGGATGCGACAGCGCAAAATCCTCGGCCGTGAAGCCGCGGCTTTCCAGCAGCGCGACGGCCAGCGCATCGCCCATGGCCAGCGCCGTCGTCGTGCTCGCCGTGGGCGCGAGGTTCAGCGGGCAGGCTTCTTCCGTGACCGAGGTATCGAGTACGACCGACGCTGCCGTGCCGAGGGTTGACTCGCAGTGTCCGGTCATCGTGATCAGCGGCGTGCCGAGGCGTTTGAGCAGCGGAAGAATCGTGATGATCTCGGCCGTTTCGCCGGAATGGGAGATCGCGATGACCGAATCCTTCGGCGTAATCATGCCGAGGTCGCCGTGACTGGCCTCGCCGGGGTGGACGAAGAATGCCGGCGTGCCGGTGCTGGCCAGCGTGGCGGCGATCTTGCCGCCGATATGCCCGGACTTGCCCATGCCCGTGACGATCACTCGGCCGGCGGTGTCCAGGCACAGCCGGCAGGCCGCCGTGAAGCGTTCGTCGATGCGGGGTATCAGCGCCTCGATCGCGCGCGCCTCGATCTCCAGCACGCGCCGGCCCCATTGGGTTGTCGATCTGACTGTCTTGTCGTCGGGCATCGGCTCAGAAGGTCTCGAAAGCGACATAGCCCTGATAGGCGATGAAGCCGGCCAGCAGGATCGCGCCGGCGGCGCGGCTGACGCGAATGGTTCCCGTGTAATTGTACGCCATGAAAAAGAATACAACCGTGAATCCCAGCATGACCGGGAAATGCAGGACGAGGGTCTCGGGGTCCAGTACGGTCGGGTGGATCGATGCGACGATCCCGATGACCGCCAGCATGTTGAAGCTGTTGGAGCCGATGATGTTGCCGAAGGCGAGGCCGTGTTCGCCCTTGCGAGCGGCGAGTATCGATACGGCCATTTCCGGCAGGCTCGTGCCGATGGCGACCACCGTGACGCCGAGTACCGTGTCGGATACCTGCAGCGCGCGGGCGATGTTCTCTCCGCCCCAGACCAGCGCCTTGGAACCGACGATCAGCAGGGCGAGGCCGACAACGATCCAGAGGATAGCGAGACCCGGTTTCATGTCGACCGGGATTTCCGCTGCGTATTCGGCCTCGATCGTGTCGTGGCCGCGGGTCTTCATGCCGAGCCGGGTGATCCAATAGAAAAAGGCGACGAATGCGCACAGCAGGATCAGTGCATCGACCCGCCCGAGCATCCCGTCCGGGATCAGGATGACCGGCAGGACGCTGACGGCGACCATGACCGGAAATTGCCGCCGCAGCGTTTGCGACTCCACGAGCAACGGCCAGCACAGCGCCGTCACGCCGCCGATCAGGCCGATGTTGGCGATGTTCGAGCCGACCGCGTTGCCGATCGCCAGATTTGGCACGCCGTCGATAGCGGCCATGGCCGAGACGACCATTTCCGGCGCCGAGGTGGCGAAACCGACGACCGTCAGGCCGACCAGCATTGGCGATACGCCCAACTGCCGCGCCGTCACGGAGGCGCCGATCACCATACGATCCGCGCCCCAGATCAACAGGGCGATTCCGACAACGAGCGAGGCGGCATACAAGAGCATAGGGGGTGATTATAATGACGGGCTTTGAACGAATAGTAGTGCGTCGACGCAAAGGACAGCCATGACCCCGGAACAGATACAGGCGATGCTGGAGGCGAATCTCGCCGGTTGCACGGCCAAGGTCGTCAGCGACGACCATACCCATTTCGATGCGCGGGTGATCTGCGACGCCTTCGCCGGCAAGCGCCCGCTGCAGCGGCACCAGATGATCTACGCGGCGCTCGGCGACAAGATCGGCGGCGATATACATGCGCTGTCGATTACGGCGCTGACGCCCGAGGAGGCCGGTTCCGGCGGTGGATAAGCTGGCGATTGCCGGCGGCGCCCGGCTCGACGGAACCGTGCGCATTTCCGGCGCGAAGAATGCGGCGCTGCCGATTCTTGCCGCCGCGTTGTTGACCGAGGAACCGGTCGTAATCGGTAATGTGCCGCATTTGCGCGACGTCACGACCACCATCGAATTGCTGGGCAGGATGGGCGTCGAGGCCACGGTGCACGAAGGCATGCGCCTGGAAGTCGATGCGGCGCGGGTCACCGAATGCTATGCGCCCTACGATCTCGTGCGCACGATGCGTGCGTCGATCCTCGTGCTCGGACCCCTGCTCGGTCGATTCGGACATGCCGACGTCTCGCTGCCCGGCGGGTGCGCGATCGGCGCGCGGCCGGTCGACCTGCATGTCGCGGGACTGCGGGCGATGGGCGCCCAGGTCGTGATCGAAGACGGTTACATACGCGCACAGGCCCGGCGTCTGCGCGGTGCGCATATCGTGCTGGAGCAGGTGACCGTGACGGGCACGGAAAACCTGATGATGGCTGCGGTGCTCGCCGACGGCCAAACCATCCTCGAGAATGCGGCGCGGGAGCCGGAGGTCATCGATCTTGCCAAATTCCTGAACACGATTGGCGCACGCGTGTCGGGCGCGGGCACGAATACGATCGTCATCGAAGGCGTCGAACGTTTGCACGGCGGCGAATATAACGTCCTGCCCGATCGCATCGAGACCGGTACGTTTCTTGTCGCCGGCGCGATTACCGGGGGGCGGGTACGGGCCGAAGGCACGCGACCCGAAGATATCGAGGCGGTGCTCGGCAAGTTGCGCGAAGCGGGGGCCGGTATCAAAACGGGCCCGGACTGGGTGGAACTCGATATGCAGGGACGGCGGCCCCGGGCCGTCGACATCAGCACCGCGCCGTATCCGGGCTTTCCGACCGATATGCAGGCGCAGTTCTGTGCACTCAATGCCGTGGCCGAAGGCGTCGCCGCGGTGACCGAAAACGTATTCGAAAACCGTTACATGCATGTTTCCGAATTGCAGCGCATGGGCGCCGTGATCAAGCTGCAGGGACATACCGCGATCATCCACGGCGTCGAGCGGCTGACGGCGGCGCCGGTGATGGCCACCGATCTGCGGGCCTCGGCCGGGCTGGTGCTGGCCGGACTGGTGGCCGACGGCGAGACCGTCGTTGATCGCATCTACCATATCGACCGCGGGTACGAATGCATCGAGGAGAAGCTGCAGCAGCTCGGTGGGCGGATTCGCCGCCTGGTCTGAGCCCGCCGGAACCGTCGTAACTTCTTGTAATAGTTGTTGTTTGAGCGGCGGCAGTAGGCAACCTCGTCCGTGCCTGTGTATAATTCGCCCGGATTCTCCCGCGCCCGCCACGCCGTGTCTTCCGGGCGCGACTCATGGCCGTGCCGTCGGCCGGGAAGGGTGACGGGCGAACCGGCCGGTCTTCGGCCGCGCTGAACGACAATCTTCAACACCGACGAGGATAACCGCTCGATGGCTGAACATTCGGGTATGAACCGCCGCCACTTTCTGACCGTGGCGACCAGCGTCACCGGCACCGCCGGCGTGATCATGGCCGCCGTGCCGTTCGCAATGTCGTTCAAGCCGAGCGCCCGTGCGCAGGCACTCGGCGCGCCGGTGCAGATCGACATCGGCAAGCTTGAATCGGGCGCGATGGTGCGCGTGATGTGGCGGGGCAAGCCGGTCTGGGTCCTGCGTCGCTCACCGGAGATGCTGCAGACAATGAAAGACAGCAAAGCCAAGCTGGCCGATCCGGATTCTGAGGTCGTCGAACAGCAGCCGGACTACGCCCGGAACGCGACGCGGTCGATCAAGCCGGAGATTTTGGTGATCCTGGGCGTTTGCACGCACCTGGGGTGCGCGCCGATCGAGCGATTCGAAGTCGCGCCGGCCGACCTTGGTCCGGACTGGGTCGGCGGTTTCTACTGTCCGTGCCACGGGTCCAAATTCGATCTGTCGGGTCGGGTTTATGCGGGCGTTCCGGCGCCGACAAACATGGAAGTGCCGCCCTACCGGTTCCTCAGCGAAGACCTGATCCTGATCGGTGACGATGCGGGAGTCAGCGCATGAGCGCCTCGCGACGGGACGCGGTCGATGCCGGCCTGATGGATCGTTTCGCCGCCCGCGGCGCGGACCTCGTTGACTGGATCGATGCCCGATTTCCGATGACCAAGATGCTCAAGGAGCATGCGACGGAATACTACGCGGCCAAGAACTTCAACACGTGGTACGTATTCGGTGTTCTGGCCTTCGTCGTGCTGATCATCCAGCTGTTCTCCGGTATTTTTCTGACGATGAGTTACAAGCCCGATGCGGAAAAGGCTTTCGCCTCGGTCGAGTACATCATGCGCGATGTCGAGTGGGGCTGGTTGATCCGGTACATGCATTCGACCGGAGCATCGGCGTTCTTCATCGTCGTCTACCTGCACATGTTCCGGGGCATGATGTACGGCTCCTACAAGAAGCCGCGCGAATTGCTGTGGATCATCGGCATGCTGATCTACCTGTGCCTGATGGCCGAGGGTTTCCTGGGTTACCTGCTGCCGTGGGGCCAGATGTCGTATTGGGGAGCACAGGTCATCGTCTCGTTATTCGGCGCCGTGCCGGGCATCGGCCCGGAACTCGTCGAATGGATCAGGGGCGACTACTTCATCTCCGATATCACGTTGAACCGGTTCTTTGCTCTGCATGTCGTCGCCGTCCCGCTGGCGCTGATTATGCTGGTGGTCATGCACATTCTTGCGTTGCACGAGACCGGTTCATTGAATCCCGACGGGATCGAAATCAAGGAGCACAAGGGGCCGGACGGTATTCCGCTCGACGGCATCGCGTTCCATCCGTACTACACGGCGAAGGATCTCGTCGCGATCGTGATTTTCGCCGCGTTCTTCTCCATCGCGCTGTTCTTCGCCCCCGAGATGGGCGGCTATTTCCTGGAGCATGCCAACTTCGAGCCTGCCAATCAGTTGAAGACGCCCGAGCATATCGCTCCCGTCTGGTACTACACGCCGTTTTACGCCATATTGCGCGCCGTGCCGAGCAAGGGTATCGGCGCATTGCTGATGGCGATGGCCATCGTGCTGTTGTTTTTCCTGCCGTGGCTGGATCGATGCAAGGTCAAGTCGATACGTTATCGCGGCTGGACGTTCAAGGTTGCACTGACCGTGTTTGCCATCAGTTTCGTGGCACTCGGTTACCTGGGATTACAGCCGGCAGTCGAGCCCTACATAACGATAACCCGGGTTTTCACCGCGCTGTACTTCGGATTTTTCATCCTGATGCCGATCTATACCAGTTTCGAGAAAACCAGGCCGGTGCCTGAGCGCGTCACCTACCACCATTGACGGGGCCGGCTATGCTTATACGATCAGCAAGTGCACAGCGACGCCATTCGGCGCGAATTCCGCAGTTTTCGATGCGCAGCGGTATTGCCGGATCGGTGCTTGCGCTGATGATGGCGTTCGGCAGCGTGGCACCGGTTTGGGGCGCGGGCGACGGCATTGCGCTCGAGCATGTGCTGACCGATGTCAGCAATATTCCCTCTCTGCAGCGGGGTGCACGGAATTTCGTCAACTACTGCATGGGCTGCCACTCGGCACAATACGTTCGCTACAATCGGCTGGCAAAAGACCTGCAGATCAGTGATGAGCAGTTGATCGCAAGCCTGATGTTCACCGGCGGAAAGCCGCATGACACGATGCAGGTTGCGATGCCGGCCGCCGATGCGGAGCGCTGGTTCGGCGCACCGCCTCCGGACCTGTCGTTGATCGCGCGCAGTCGGGGCGCGGACTACCTGTATACGTTTCTGCGGTCCTTCTATGTCGATGACAGCCGGCCAACCGGCTTCAACAATCTCGTTCTCGAGAGCGCCGCCATGCCGAACGTGCTCTGGCAGCTCCAGGGTACGCAACGAGCCGTATTCGCCGAAGGCGATCACGGCGCCGTGTTCGAAGGTTTCGAGCCGGTGACCGCGGGCAGTATGTCCGCCGAAGAATTTGATCAATTCGTATCCGATCTGGTTAATTTCCTCGGCTATATCGGGGAGCCGGCCCAGCTCCAGCGCCGACAGGTCGGTATCTGGGTGCTGATATTTTTACTGGTATTCGGACTGTTGTCCTGGGCGCTGAAGCGCGAGATCTGGCGGGACATAAAGTAGACAGTTTTTCAAGAAAACAATTTCAGGGAGAGGCTAGACGTGAATTGGGGGATTAATAAATGGCCATCGTGGCGAGCAGGCACACAATAATGACACTATTTTCCAGTCCGACCTGTTTCCACAGCCATCGGACACGGCTGGTACTGGCTGAAAAGAATATCAGTGTCGAGATCGTCAAGGTCGAGGGTCCGGAGCTGCCCGAAGATCTGCTCGATCTGAATCCTTATCACACGGTCCCGACGCTCGTTGACCGCGACCTCGTGCTATACGATTCGCGGGTCATCATCGAGTACCTGGATGAACGTTTTCCGCATCCGCCGCTGATGCCCGTGGATCCCGTAACCCGGGCACAGTTTCGCCTCGCCCTGTACCGGATCGAGAAGGATTGGTACAGCCTGGCGGATCAGCTCGAGGCGGCGTCGGATTCCAAACAGGCGGCGCGTTCGCGCAAGATGCTCGAGGAGAGCATCGTGGCGAGTTCCGAAGTGTTCAGGGCCCGGCGGTTTTTCCTCAGTGACGAGTTCTCACTGGTGGACTGCACGATTGCGCCGATTCTGTGGCGGCTGCCTTCGTACGGCATCGACGTCGAGTCGAGGGCGCAGCCGATCAAGAACTACATGAACGATGTGTTTTCGCGTCGCTCCTTTCAGGACAGCCTGACGGAGCTCGAGCAGGAAATGCGCCCCTAGCCTTCATGAAGAAGGCAGGCTAGCGACGGTGAGCGGTTCGATGGTATCGGCGGATTCTTCGCAGCGGCCGTACCTGATTCGGGCGATGCACGAGTGGATGACGGATTGCGGTACGACGCCGCACCTGATCCTCGATGCCTCGGTTCCCGGTGTGCAGGTTCCGGTCGCGCATGTGCATGACGGAAAAATTGTCCTGAACTGCAGCTATTCCGCGACACGAAATCTCGTGCTCGGCAATGACGAGATCGGGTTCGAGGCGCGCTTCAGCGGCACGCCGCACCGAATCGTCGCGCCCGTTACCGCCGTGCTCGGCATCATCACGCGCGAATCCGGGCAGGGCATGCTGTTCGGCGAGCACACGCAAGACGTGCCCGATGCACCGGCGAGCGACGCCGGCGACGACGACACCGATCCCAAACCGCCGCCGCCGGCCGGTCCGGGCAAGTCGCACCTGCGGATCGTCAAATAGCGCGAGAAAATGCCTGCCAAATTGGCGTCAGAAATTGGTGTCAGACCACTGCTGTCCCATCCCGTCACCGGTGTTTCACCTGAAGCATAGCTGGAATCGATCATGCGTAAAGATCGGGAACGGGCCGACATGACGGAGCGGCACCTTTCCGAGACACGCCGTGAACACGTCCATGTGGGCTTTGGGGCCCGCGTCCCTGCGGGCCACAGTCTCGGAAAGGTGCCGCTCCGTCATGCCAGCCTGACAGGATGTGCAAGGTTGTGGGACAGCAGTGGTGTCAGACACCAATTTCGGAGTCCCGACGATCGGGAATTAAGGGGAC
>JAJFJS010000117.1 GCA_021773815.1 Gammaproteobacteria bacterium | reverse complement strand
TCATCGCTGCAATCAATCAGCTCGGCGTTCAGACAACCTCATTGCTGGCCGTGGTCGGCGCCGCAGGCCTCGCCGTCGGCCTGGCCCTGCAGGGGTCGCTGTCGAACTTCGCATCCGGCGTCATGATCGTCGCCTTCCGCCCCTACAAGGTCGGCGATGCGATCCAGGCCGGCGGCGTGACCGGCACCGTCGAGGAAGTCCAGATCTTCACGACGATCATGAAGACGCCGGACAATAAGAAAATCATCATCCCCAACAGCCAGATCATGGCCGGCGAGATCACGAATTTCTCGGCCAACCCGACCCGGCGCGTCGACCTGGTGGCCAGCTGCGGGTACCAGGATGATCTGGACGAGGTTCGCAGGATTCTCACCGGGATCGTCGACGATGACGAACGGATTCTCGATGAACCGGCCACGACGATCGCGGTGTCAGAATTGGCCGAATCCAGTGTCAATTTTGTCGTCCGCCCCTGGGTCAATTCGGCCGATTACTGGGGCGTGTATTTCGATCTGACCGAGCAGATCAAGAAGCGCTTCGATGCCGCGGGGATTTCGATTCCCTTCCCGCAACGCGACGTGCACCTGTACCGACACGACGACCAGGCCGCGTAGCCAGCCAACGCCAATCGTCTGTTGCCAATGTTCGGTCGACAGCAACCGGCGGTCGGAAATAACCGCCGGTTGCTGTTACCGCGACATTCTCAGCAGGTATTCGACCATCCGGCGTTCTTTTTCGGGACTCGTTTCATACATCACCATCGGCGGAAAGCGCATTCGATTGCCGGGAATCATGCCATGCGGGTCGGCGATGAAGGCCGCCATCGTTTCCGGCGTCCAGATCAGGCCGTTGTCCTTCGCGTCGATTAGCGCCTGCGAGTAAGCAAAATCCGTTACGACGGCCGCCGGCTTGCCGAAGATGCGGTGCAGGTTCGGACCCACCCGATGCTCACCGCCTTCTTCCAGCGTATGGCAGAAACGGCACCACAGAAACGCTTCTTTCTGGGCCGTCAGTTCCTCGGCGGAAACTTCGGCCGGCGGTTCGGCGTAGAAGTCGGGAATGTCGCGCCCTGCCAGCAGGCGTTCGATCTCGGCAGTCGATATTTTGTAATCGGCGGTATACGGCACGACACCGAACCACCAGTACGGGAAGTACAGCGCCAGGCCGAGAAAACCCAGCAGCACCAGAATATGCACGCTCCGTACTCCAGCGGTAACACTCACCAGTTCATCTCCTGTTTGCTGTATCGCATGTCACGTCCGCTCTAGATACGGGTACCGGGCAGCAGGCGCGCGAGCCCGACCCGGTATCGCAGGTGCTGAAAAACGCCGTACGCCAGCCAGATAGTCGCCAGCATCATGTAATAAAAACCTAGCGCGCTGTGCAGATAGCCGAACGGCTTGCGCACCGCATCACTCTCGTCGATCAAATTCGGGATTTGCACGCCGAACAGAATGACCGGTCGATCCCATTCTCCGAACGCGAACAGAAAACCGATAAGGCCCGTGGCCGCGAACGCCAGGTAGATCGCCGCCAGCAGGGTCCGATTAAAGGCGAATGAATTCTCCGGCAGGCCCGCCGGCGGCCGCGGGGCCGGCGCTTTCGCCATCCAGATCAAACGAACGATGGCCAGGCACATGACGATCAGGCCCAGACTGTCGTGGAAGATTCTGAGTCCGCCACGCAATTCCAGCGCCGTCCGCGGCAATTGCAGGATGTTCCACAGCAGTACGAAAAAACCGATGAACATGAGCCAGCCGAATATAGCCGCTCCCCGACTCTGAATGCCTGGCATCGATTCGCCCGTCATCTGCGGTCCCTCCCCTGGAAAGCGCATATGTTAACGCAAGGTTTCGCGGTGCTGCCGTTCTTTTCGCGCCGGCAGCGCGCATCAGTACTCGGGACGCGCCTCCGCCACGGTGTCGGTTCGGCATGCAGCTGCCAATCACCCGCCCGGTGCAGCCTCCCGGCAGCGGGTCGCGATGTACCGACCATCATGCCGAATGCTGTTACAAACTGTTACAACATATTGAGTTTACGGCATTAAATTGGGTTGGCTTTCTTGGCATTTACGGATACTATTGACCGCCTGTTGGTCAATCAGGTTTTCATACACCGATGAGTTCCACCCGACCTATTCGCGCGCTGCTACGAGGCCTCGAGGTCTTGCACGTGCTCAATCAACACAACGGCGCGACCGTTTCCGAGGTCGCCAGTTCGATCGATCTGCCACGCACGACGACCTATCGAATTCTCGAAACTCTGTGTGTCGCAGGTTATGCCTATCGAGCAGCCGCCGACGATCGTTACCGACTGACAATCATGGTCCGCGGCCTCAGCGACGGATTCGACGACGAAGCCTGGGTCACACAGATTGCCCGCCCCTTTATCTATGAACTGTGCCGGGAGATCGTCTGGCCGGTGGCCATCGCGACGTTGTCCGGTTCGACGATGCTGATTCGCCAGACGACCGATCACCAGACCCCGCTGGCGGTCGACAAACGCGGCCCCGGGTTCCGCGTTCCCGTACTCACCTCTGCGTCCGGATTGTGCTACCTGGCTTTCTGTGCGAAAGAACAACGCGACAGCCTGCTGGATATTCTCGCCAATTCGCGTAACGAAGCCGATCGGCCGGCCCGCAATCGCAACAAGATTTACGATGCGCTGGTCGAAACGCGCAAACAGGGCTTTGCCGTCTCGCACCGGATGCGACGGGTCTCGGAGGAATTGAGTTTCTCGGTGCCGATTCTTGCCGAGGACCGGGTGCTGGCCACGCTGACGCTGCGCTGTTCGAGTACGGCGGTACCCGAAGCGGAAGCCGTCAAGAAATTCGTGCCGAAACTGAAAATCGTCGCGCAGAAAATCAGCCAGGACTTCGTCAATCAGCACCGCACGGATGCGCTGGTCTCGGCGCCCTCAACGTCCGCCAACCGACGCCAGGACGCGGACTGACGCGGGGACCGCGCCGACCGACGGCCGTCAGGGTCGCTGACCGGACCGCCGGCCGCGAGAGACCCTAGCGGAATACCGGTGGTACGGGCGCGTCCAGCCCGGTCTCCTCCTTGCACCTGGCCAGGATCTCGTCGATCGACGGGCCGATGTTGAAGGTCGGTATCGTGTCGCCACGCTCGGCGCGCATCTGCTCGCGCAGTTTGCCGGTCGCCGCTTCGTCGACGGCGCCGGCGACGATCACGACACCATAATCCCGGGCGCCCGCGACGGTCACGAGATTGCGCCTGACGTCGTCCAGCACCAGCCCGGAATCGCGCTTGAGCGGATCGCCCCAGCCACCGCCGCCCCAGGTATTGAAATACAGCAGGTCTCCGGTCTTGACCGGGATGCCGTCACATTTCGACGGCAGCCATTCCTCGCTGCCGTCGACGCGCACGATCCGCTTCGTCGAGCGCTGCCCGACCTGGCCACCCATGACGCCCCACGGATACATCAGCCAACGTTCGTCGTGAATCGCGATGTCGCCGTCTGCCAGGAAGCAGTAGGCCACGCTGAGACCGTTGCCGCCCCGATGCAGGCCGGCGCCCCCGGAGTCCGGAATCGTCTCGTAGCGTTCGATCCGCAGCGGAAAATACGACTCGATGAACTCGTTCGGTACGTTCGTAAAGCCAGGCCACAGTGAGTGACCGTCCGGACCGTCACCGATCGGCCGACCGGGTATACCGCCGAAGCCAATCTGAAACAACTGGAACCACTCACCGTTCTTGCCCTCGCGGTTGTCATAGCCTGAGTAGAACAGGTGCGGCGAGTCGGAAAAGCCGGCCGCATTGAGCATCTGCTCCGGCGCTCCCGAGCCGAGCAGCGCCTGCAAAACGTCAAACAGGCGCCCCAGCGCATGGGTGCGCCCGGACAGCGCGGCCGGAAACTTCGGCTTGAGCAGCGTGCCCTCGGGAATGCGAACATCCACGAGATCGTAGAACCCGTCATTGAATACGATATGCGGGTCGACAACATTGATCGTGAACGAACCGAAGAACATCTTGAACATGTCTTCGTTCAGGTAGAAATTGACCGAACTCTGCGCCTGCGGATCGGTTCCGTCGAAGTCAAAGATCGCGACGTCGCCTTCGCGCCACATAGTGCACTTGATCTTGTAGGGTCCCATGCCCATGCCGTCATCGCAGAGGTAGTCCTCAAAGGTGCGCGGCTCCTCCGGAATAAAATTCTGGATAATGAATTTCATCGCGTTGTAGTTGCGCTCGAGCATGATGTCCATGGCGCTGTTCAGGACATCGTCGCCGAAGCGGTTCGCCATCTCGACACAGCGACGGCTGGCCGTCCTGCAGGCGGCGACGAGCGCGTTCAGGTCGAATCGATTCCACTGCGACGTTCGCACGTTGTGCAGTATCAACTCCAGAACGTCGCTCTGCAGCTCCCCTTTCTTGTACAGCTTGGTCGGCGGAATGCGGATGCCTTCCTGGTAGATCGTCGTTGCCTTGATCGGAATGGAACCCGGCACCATGCCACCGTTGTCGGACATGTGACCGAACATGGCTGTCCATGCGATATGCCGACCGTCCTTGAACACCGGCATCAGAACGATCCAGTCCGGCAGGTGCGACACCGCCGCATTACACATGTAGGGATCATTGGTCAGGATAATGTCGCCTTCCTCGATCTCTGCATCGTAGGCTTCCATGAACGGGCCTATGAACGAACCGAACTGTCCGACCACCATCTTGCCGTCGCGGTTGGCAATCATCGGGAAGCAGTCGCCCTGCTCGCGGATGCCGGGCGACATGGCCGTACGAAACAGAACGGCATCCATCTCGATACGCGCATTCTTCAGGGCATTCTCGATGATGTCGGCGGTAACGCCCTCCACTTCTACTTTCTTCAGAGGAGCATCGTTGGTCTCGATAATTCTTGCTGGCATTGTGCTTCTCCTCTTCCTTACTTGCTCGGATTGATCAACAGGTTGCCGATCCTGTCGACCTTGGCTTCATGCCCCGGCAGGATGACCGTTGTCGAATCCATTTCCATGACGATTGCCGGCCCCGGCACGACGATTCCCTCATGCAGTTTGGTCCGATCGTAGAGCGGCGATCCGTACCAATTGCCCTCGTAGTGAAATCGTGACTCGTGAATAACGCAATCGGCAAGCGCCGCACCGGCCGAGCCGACTTCACGATGCGCAACATCTGTCGCCTTTGCCTTCACGACAGCACGAATCATCAGGATCTCGTGGCCGTCGCCGAGTTTGAAGCTGAACAATTGATCGTGCTCGGTATCGAACTGGTCGGTGACAGCCGCGATCCCCTTGCTCTTCAACTCGTCCGCAGTGAAATCCAGCGTCAGCTCAAAAGCCTGACCGGCGTAACGGACGTCGGCCTGATAAACGACCTCAAAATCTTCCTTGGCGATTCCATCCTCGATCAGCGACTCGGCGGCGCGCTCATGAAGTTCGCGCAGATCGTCGAGCAATTGTTCGGTCGTGGTATCCCCGGCCATCCTGATATAGGTGCGCGTTGCCTCGTTCTGCACCGTCGTTGTCGCGTCGCCGTAGGCGCACAAAACACCCGGACCGGGCGGAATGATGACCGGCCACGAATCGGTCAGGATACCCATTGCGTTCGCGTGCAGCGGCCCGGCGCCGCCGAAGCAGACGAGCGAGAAATCGCGCGGGTCGTATCCCTGTTCGACCGAGACGAGCCGCAGAGCCCCGAACATCGACTCGTTGACGACCTTGATGATGCCCTCGGCCGCCTCAAGCAAACCGATGCCGAGCGCGTCGGCTATCGTCTGCACGGCGGTTTCGGCCGCTTCCTTGCTGATTTCCATCTTGCCGCCGAGTTGCACATCGGACGGCAGGTAACCAAGCACGACGTTCGCGTCACAAACGGTCGGCTTCTCGCCGCCCTTCATGTACGCAGCCGGCCCCGGCACGGCCCCGGCCGATTCCGGTCCGACGCGCAGCGCCCCGGTGAGCTCCGGCACGAACGCAACAGATCCACCGCCGGCACCGACCGTGCGCACGTCGACGGACGGCGCCCGGACCTTTACATCACCGACAAAGGTCTCGCGACGCACGCGCGCCTTGGAATTCTGGATCAGGGCGACATCGGTCGACGTACCGCCCATATCGAACGTCAGGATATCGTCGAAGCCGGAGCGGCTGCAGAAATAGATTGCCCCCGTGACGCCGCCGGCGGGACCGGACATCAGCATATTGACCGGCGAATCTGCCGCTGACCGGGCAGACGCCAGTCCGCCGTCACTGCGCAGGAGCGACAGCAGCAAATCGTCACCCATGCGTTTATTGAGCGCCGCCTGCAGGTTGTCGATGTACCTCTGCATTTCGGGCCGCACGTACGAGTTCATGACCGTCGTCTCTGTCCGCTCGTATTCCTGCATTTCCGGCACCACCTCGCTGGAGACAGAGATCGGCATACCGCTGAATACCTCGCGAGCGATGGCCGCCGCCTTCTTCTCGTGCTCCGCATTGATGTAGGCGTTTATGAAGCAGATCGTCAGCGCCTCAATTGCGCCCGACGCCTTCAGTTTCTCGAGATCCCGGCGTAACTGCTCTTCGTCCAGTTCGCGGACGATGTCGCCCGTTGCGCCGATGCGCTCGTCCGCGCCGATAGTGTATTCGAGCGGCGCCAGCAGGGGATTCTTGATGAAGGTCACCCAGCCGCCAAGTCCGCCCGGACAGAACGACCGCGCCACCTGAAGGGTCTGTTCGTAGCCGCGCGTCGTCACGAGACCAACCTTCGCTCCCTTGCCCTGCAGCACCGCATTGGTTGCCACGGTCGTGCCGTGCATGACGCGTTTGATTTTGGCCGGATCGACGCCTGACTCGTCACAGATTCGAGCCACGCCGTTCAACACACCGATCGATGAATCTTCGGGCGTTGACGGGACCTTCGCGGTAAACGTTTCTCCCGTTTCCTCGCTGATCAACAGCAGGTCGGTAAACGTACCACCGACATCTACGCCAAGACGGTAACTCATGCTTTCACCTTAAACTACGTTCTACACATTCAATCACACGGCTGCCGCTCTTACCGAAATCGGCAGCCACTAACTATAATCTTGCTGGACAGCGCTTGGTTACGTACTCGACAGATCGCCTGTCGATCCATCGACCGCATATCGCTCGCGGCGTACGCCAGTTCTCTAGCTGCTAGCTGGCTTCCCTGTATTGCTCGATCACCTGGGGAAAAATCCCCGCCTTCGGCAACATGGCCGGGACGTCCCGGCCGAGCTGCCCCTGCAGCCAGATGCTGGTTTCTATGATTTTCTCCAAGGATACGCCGGTCTGTACGCCGGATCGGTCAAACAAATAAAGCAAATCGTCCGTGGGTATATTTCCCGTTGCGGCCGGAGCAAACGGACAGCCGCCGATTCCGCCGATACTGGCATCAAACGATGCCGCGCCGGCATCGAGCGCAGCCTGCGCGTTGGCCAGGCCGGTATTGCGAGTATTGTGGAAATGGCACCGGATTGGCAGGTGCGGAACACGCTCGCGAATGGCCCCAATCATCTCGGTGACCTGATTCGGCACGGCCACGCCGATGCTGTCGGCGATGCCGAGTTCGACCGGATCACCCGCGGCAATGCTGTCGACGATCTCCAGCACCCGGCGCAGCGGCACTTCGCCCTCGAACGGACAGCCGAAGGCGGACGACACCATGACGTTGGCGCGAATTCCGGCGGTTTTCGCGTCCCTGGCGATGTCGAGCCACGCATTGATCGAATCTTGCGTCGGCACACCCTGATTACGCCGGTTGTAGGTATCGCTGGCAACGACCGCCATGCCAATCTCGTCGATATTCACGTCACGCGCCCGGTCGAATCCGCGTCGATTCAGCACGAGGCCGATATAGATCACGTCGTCCCGATCCGGCAGGCCCCGGATGACATCCTCGGCATCCGCCATCTGCGGCACACGCTTCGGGTGGACGAAACTCGTCACTTCCAGGCGCCGAATGCCCGCGCCGATGGCCCGCTCGATAAACTCGATCTTGGCCGCCGTAGACAGGATCTCCGGCTCACTCTGCAGTCCATCGCGCGGGCCGACCTCGACGATGGATACGGTGCGGGAAACTTCGGTCATTACTAGCTTGCAGACAGGTTAAAGAAACTTATTCTATACTATACGGCGCGAGGGTCGAAACACCCCGCACCCCCTTAAGACCGCCCGCAACTATGCGTATCCGCTCGATCCACGTTCGGAACCGACTACCCCGGAACCGGGAATCGGGCATATGCGGAAGGCCATCGGGCAACTGACTGATTCTCGGAAAGGAACATCCTCATGACAACGGAAGAAATACCCAATACCGGACCGCTGGCAGACCTGCGCGTGATCGAGATGGGCACGCTGCTGGCCGGACCATTCTGCGGCCAGCTGATGGGTGATTTTGGGGCGGAAGTCATCAAGGTCGAGCCGCCGGGCAAGGGCGATCCGATGCGGGAATGGGGCCAGGAGAAGTCTCACGGCATGTCGCTGTGGTGGCCGGTCATTGCGCGCAACAAAAAATCGGTCACGCTGAACCTGCGCGAGCAGCAGGGTCAGGAAATCGTCCGGGAGCTGATCGCGAAGGCGGACTTCCTGCTCGAGAACTTCCGGCCCGGCACGATGGAACGATGGAACCTGTCCTACGAGGAACTGCGGAAAATCAACCCGGGACTGATCATGATTCGCGTGTCCGGGTTCGGTCAGACCGGTCCCTACTCCAGGCGCGCCGGATTCGGCGCCGTCGGCGAGTCGATGGGCGGACTGCGTTACGTCTGCGGTGATCCGTCCGCACCGCCGAGCCGCATGGGCATCAGCATCGGCGATTCGCTCGCGGCGACGTTTGCCTGTATCGGCGGGCTGTCCGCATTGCATCACCGTGAACGCACGGGGCAGGGTCAGGTGGTCGATTCAGCGATCTACGAGGCGGTCCTGAACATGATGGAATCGCTGATCACCGAATATGATCAGGCCGGATATATACGCGAACGGCAGGGATCGATTCTGCCGAACGTGGCGCCATCGAACGTTTACCCGACGCGGGATGACAGCATGATCCTGATCGCGGCCAACCAGGATACCGTGTTCAAACGCCTGACCGAGGCGATGAATCGGCCGGATCTGGCCGAGGACGAGAAATACAAGACCCATTCGGCTCGCGGCGCGAACCAGGTCGAACTCGACGCGATTATTTCGGAGTGGACGAAAACCATCGATGCCGCAGATCTCGAGAACCTGATGTCGGAATGCGGCATCCCGTCCGGCAAGATTTACCGCGCGCCCGAGATGCTCGAAGACGCGCATTTCCGCGCGCGCGAGGCGATCATCAAGACTCAGCATCCGAAATTCGGCGAACTGATGATGCAAAACGTTGCGCCGAAGCTGTCCGTAACGCCCGGTTCGATCCGCCGCCCGGGCCCGGAACTCGGTCAACACAACGACGAGGTGTATCGCGGACTCCTGCAATACGATGACGAGCGACTGGCCGCATTATCGGCCGCCGGCATCATCTGATTGCGTATCGGACCCGCATGAAAAACGATAACAGGCGATTACAGAGCCTCGGCCCGATCGCCTGCATCACCGTGACGGCGCCGCACCTCAATGAGGTCGAGGACGCTTATACGCGTTTCCTGGGCTATCGCGTCATCGGCCGCGGCACGGTCGAACCCGCTCTCGCAGAACTGTGGCGAGCACCGGCCACGACCGGCCGTCGCTACCTGCTGCTCGGACCCGAGGCCGGCGAAGAATGCATCTTTCGTTTCATCGAAGCGCCCGGCGACGGCGATTTCGTCCCGTTCTCGACCTGGGGCTGGAACGCAGCGGAAATCATGGTCGAAAACGTCGACGCGATGGCCGAGCGCCTGGCCAACTCGCCGTTCGAAATCGTCGGGCAACCGCAAAACCTGTCATTTACCGACGATATACGCGCGATGCAGATTCTCGGGCCCGGACGGGAGCTCCTGTACCTGACGGAATTCAAACGGCCGATCCCGGGACTGGACACACCGGTCGCACGCTGCCCGGTTGACCGGGTATTCATCGTGATCCTGGGCGGACCTTCCATGTCCGGACTGCAGGATTTCTTCGCCGGGGCTTTCGGGGTTCCGGGCGCTGAACCGGTAGAGTCGCGCGTCAAGGGCATGTCGGCGGCCTTCGGCAACTCGCCGGAGCACAAATACCCGATCGCAGCCCTGCCCCTGGCCGGTCAGACACTCATCGAGGTCGATGAGATGCCGGCGCAGGCGACGCGGCGCCCGTGTCTCGACGGCGACCTGCCGCCCGGCATATCCATCGTCAGTTTTGTCGGTCACCATCTCGACCCGCGTGATACCCGACCGAATGATTGGCAGGCGCCACCGTATCGCGGCTGCGACCGGGTACGTGTCGTCACCGGCACCGCCGGCGAGTTGATTGAAGTACTACACGCACCGCAATCCGGTTGAGCGCGTTGGATCCCAACGACATCTCATCACTGCTGCTCGTTTATATTCCGTTGCTGGCCGCTACCGGACTGATCGCCGGGGTTCTCGCCGGGCTGCTCGGCGTCGGCGGCGGTATTGTCATCGTGCCCGTGCTGTACCACGTATTCGGTTCGCTCGGCGTGGACACGGAAATACGCATGCACCTGGCCGTGGGCACATCGCTGGCAACGATCGTCCCGACCAGTATCCGCTCGTCACTCGCGCACCATCGCAAGGGCTCGTTTGACGCCGCCCTGTTCCTGCGTTGGGCGCCCGGCATTTTCGTCGGCGTACTGCTCGGCACGTGGCTTGCCAATCAGGTGACGTTCACCGCGCTGACGTCGGTGTTTGCGGTCGTCGCCCTGGGTGTGTCGTTGCAAATGGGTTTCGGCAGACCGGACGCGCGGCTGGCGCCGGCGCCGCCCACGGGACCGGCCGGCGCCGCCATGACCGGGATCATCGGCGCGCTCTCGGCAATGATGGGGATCGGCGGGGGCACGCTGAGCGTGCCGACCATGACGCTGTTCGGTATCCCGATACACCGCGCGGTCGGCACCGCGGCCGGCCTCGGCATGGTGATCGCGATCCCGGGCGTCGTCGGCTTTATCATCGGCGGTTTACGCAGCAGTGCGTTGCCACCGTTCAGCTTCGGCTACGTCAACTGGCTGGGATTTGCCCTGATCGTGCCGGCAACGGTGCTCACGGTGCCGCTCGGAGCGCGCCTGGCACACGCACTGGACCCGCAACCGCTGCGCAGGGTGTTCGCGTTTTTTCTCGGCGCGACGGCGCTCAGGATGATCTGGGATGTCGTGACACTGCAGTTGAATTGACCGGCCTCAGGCGATCGTCACCTCGAGTACGGGAAGACCCGGGCAGGCGACGGAGAATCGGTCACCGGGATGCAGTGTCCGGCTTTCACCCGCACTCTCGTGCGACGGCGCCCATGCAACAAGATCACCGGGCCGGAACGCATAACGTCGCGACAGCGAAGCCAGCAGGCGCGCTGCGTCGTGATCGTTCGGCCATAGCGGTCCGGCGCCGACCTCGACATCATTGATGCTTACGCTGGCCGGTAAGTGGCTCGGTTCGTCCAACTCATCGCCGGTCACGATCACCGGGCCGATCGGACAAGCGCCGGGGAATTGCTTGCCATCGATATACCGCCGCCATGCCGCATCATCGCCGCCGTCGGGCTGCGCGCGCGACAAGTCCATCAGCAATGTATAACCGGCAATAGCCTCCGCAGACTCCGCCTTGGTGGCGGCGAAAATCGGACGGCCGATTACGACCGCCAGCATCGGTGCGGCAACGAGCGTATCGACATCGGCAAACGGGCGCCTGACCACCGCACCGTTGCCGACCGCCGCATTCGGACTCTTGATCAGACCGGAACCGTCTGCGTCGACGATAAGAACGAGTCCCGGACGGCGCACCGGGGCCAGCAACGCGGTCCCATGGTAAGGCAACAGGGCACCGACATGGCGTAGTTCCGAGACATCGGAGCGCTCGGCAGCAGCGACCAGGCGTGCCACACGTTCTACGCCATCGCGGCCGGCGGCAAGGACGCTGACGATGGAATGCGGAATCCACTGCGACTCGGACAGGGTGCTGGGTGCCGTTGCGAGATCAAGGATCTCCCCGCTAGCGAGTAAAACGCCGGGGCGACCGGTCACTTCACGTGAATCGATCGTCAGTAACTTCATAGGTCACGCTTCCCGTCCGGGGCGACCACTCAAATCTCGTTGTCGGCCGCGTGGAGCTCGAGGCCATCGAGAGCCTCGGTCATTTCAATCTGACACGCTAACCGGCTGGTCGCTCGGCGGTCAAGGGCAGCGTCGAGCATCGCATCCTCCATCTCGGTCATTGCCGGCAGCCTGCCGAGCCACGCGTCGGCAACGTAGGAATGGCAGGTGGCACAGGCGCAGGCACCACCACATTCGCCGACGATGCCGACAACGCCGTTATCGACGGCTGCTTCCATCAGGGTGTGACCGATCGGCACATCCAGCTCCCGGCGCTCACCATCCGAGCCATGAAAAACTATTCTCGGCATGGCGTCGAAAACCTCGTCAGGATGGTGTGTGTTCAGCCCGCGCGACATCGGCACGGGTCATACGGGAAGCGTCAGGCGATTACTGGCTATTCGCCTCGTCGCGGGCGAGCCGAGCGGCCTTGAGGGACTCATTGAGCCTGTCGATACGGTCCTGCTCGGTCTCGATAAATTTAATCCAGTTCCTGGCACGCTTCTCGATCGTCTTGTCCTTTGCGGCCTGTCGGAATGCCGTCTTCGCATCCTCGAACTGATCAGTCTCGAAAAGACACATGCCGAGCAGTTCCTGCGCCGTGGCCGATCGTTTCAGGCCGCCCTTGTCCAGCCCGCTGCGCGCGGAAGCGATACAGTCTTTGTAGCGACTCAGGTTCAGGTAGCTGTTGGCCAGTCGGATATCGAGTTCCCCGTCTCCGGAAATGGTTGCCGCCTTCTTCAGCGGCTCGATGGCTTTTTCGTATTCCGCAGCCATCTGCCATGCCTGAGACAGCAGACGATAATTACTTTCGTTCTCATCAACGAGCCCCTGCTTGAAGCCTTTATCGAGAACGCGCGCGGCCTTGTAGCCGGCTTCCGCCTGCATCAACAACTGCGCCAGCGTGACGATCTCGGCGCTCTTGACCAGCAGCCCCTGATCGTAGGCAGCCTCATAGGTTGCCAGTTGTCTCTTTTCCTGGTTGAGCTCACCGTACATGCCGGACAGCATCGTCCAGTAATCTTTCTTGGGCCAGTTGACGACGAGAATCTCGAGTATTTCGGTGACCTTCTTGAGATTATTGATTTCGTAATAGCCGGCTCGCAGCAACAGCCACCAGCGTTCCTTGACTTCTTTGTCGCGCTCGCGGGCGATGCGTATCGCCGTCTCGACGGGCTCTATGACATCCGCAAATTGATCGAGCTGGTAGTACGCCGATCCGAGCATGACGTACGGCTCCGGCGGCGGATTATTGACGATCGCCAGCCAGTCCTTGAGGATCTTGACAGCGCCTTTCCAGTCCTCGATCTGAAACCGCAGCTGGGCCAGCGTAAACATCGTATCGTTCCGATCGCGCTCGCTGATCCCCTCCTGTTTTAACTGTGTTTCAAACGCGGTGATCGCATCCCGATAGCGTTCCTGGTTGAAATATACGACGCCATACATCCGATACAGTTGCACGGCTTCGGTCGGCGACAACCTCTTGTTGCCCTTGACCTCGTCAAGCACACGAATGGCACCCGGGTAGTCTTCGACCTCCATGAACTCCTGCGCTTCGGCGAATTTACGGTAAACCTTTTCACTGATTCCCGTGACCTTCGTCGTCTCTTCTTCTTGGCCTTCCTGTGCAAACGCCGAGCCTGACCAGAACGGGGCATTCGTTACAGGTACGGCAAGGATCAACGCGCACCCCAGCAATAAAAACCTGAGGCCCGCCCACGGAAAAAGCTGTCTAGCGCGTGTATTCATTCACTTGGCCGAGTCCCGGACCCGGTACCTACTCCTCGAATTGATAAGTCAGCCGTGTGCGCACGCCCGGCGAGTCGATGGGTTCACCATTGACGACGCGCGGTTTGTACTTCCATTTCAGCACCGCCTTGACGGACGCATTCTGGAACACCGAACTCGAACACTCCGTCGCGACGGCATCGGTTACCTCACCGGACTTCGTGACCGTGAATTCCATATCGCAAAAACCTTCTATACCGCGGGACTGGGCGCGGCGGGGATATATCGGCTCGACCCGAACAATCGGCAGATATTCGCCGTCAACGGCAAAATCCGTACCGCCGATATTCATATCCATATTGACGTCGATATTGGCCAGGTTCACCCTCGGGGCATTCGGATCGAGCGCGTCGAGCTGCGGCGGCGGCATTTCCGGCGGTTTTTCCTCGACTTCGGGCGGTTTGGGCGGCTTGCGGTCTTTCTGCTCGATGGTCTCTTCCTGCTTGACGCGGATGAAATCCATAATCCGGAAATCGGTCCGCTCGCTCAGGGCATTCCGGCCCGTCGCGATCAGGAACTGCATCAGCCACAGTAGTGCGAACGTCACGATGATGCCCGTCGTGAATGAGATGCCCAGCCGCGCCATCATCGCTTTGCGCTCCGCCCGGCCTTACCGGCTTTGATATCCATATGCAATTTCGAACTCATCATCTGCTCAATTGATCGCCGCAATCGCTACGTTGACCTTGGCCTCGCGTGCCGCCGCCATCACCGTCAGCAGCGCTTCACTCTGCGAATCCTTGTCGGCCTGGATAATCACCGAACCCTCGGGATTCTCGGCATGCATGCGTTCAATCTGGCCGCGAACGCCTTGCGGCTTGATCCGTTTCCGGTCCATCCAGATCTCGTTGTTGGCGTTGATCGCGACGATGATATTGGCGTTCTTCTTGCTGTAAGCCGTCTTGGCGACCGGTCGCTCCACCTCGATACCGGCTTCCTTGACGAACGAAGCCGTCACGATGAAAAAGATCAGCATGATGAACACGACGTCGAGCATCGGCGTCAGGTTGATGCCCTCTTCGTCTTCTTCGGGCCGGTTGTCCAGAATCGATCTACGCATACTCTCAACCTGTAAGGTCTATTCCTGCAACTCGCTGATCGGAATGGGGTCGCGCCGGAAACCGGCTTCACGTGCGGCATCGATTACGCCGACGACCAGATCGGCTTTCGCGCGCTTGCCGGCCAGGACCGCAATGCTCGCATTCGGGTTCTCGGCTTTGCGGCGCGTGATTTGTGCGCTGACGGCTCGCGGATCGACGCTCAGCCCGTCAATCATGATATCGCCGGAGCTGCGAATCTTGATGGCGATCGACTTCGAATCAGACTGGGTCTGCTGGACGGCGGGTGGATTCGTACCGTCGACACCGAATTCACGCAGGAACGAAGCTGTCACGATGAAGAAGATCAACATGATGAACACGACGTCGAGCATCGGCGTCAGATCGATCTCTGCCTCGTCCTGATCCTGTCCGAGAATCCGGCTTATGCTGTCAACCCGTCTTGCCATTTACCATCGTTCCTCAGCTGTCACGTTATCGCGTCGCACGACCAATTTACCCGGCTTTAGTGATCCATCGTCAAGTCATCTTCGAGTATCTCGACCTCAGTCTCGACCCGCCGGGTCAGCATCGTGACGAGAAACACCCCGGACAGCGCGCCGACCATACCGGCCATCGTCGGAATCGTCGCCTTCGACACGCCCGAAGCCATCGAACGCGCGTTGCCGCTACCCGAGTAAGCCATCGCATCGAAAACTTCGATCATGCCGGTCACGGTACCCATGAGGCCCAGCAACGGACACAGTGCGACCAGCGTCTGCACAATCGGCACGGAAACGCTCGCAGACATCGAGTAACGCGAGATCATCCCGTCGCGGATCTGGTGCGCATGCCACGAACGACGCTCCGAACGGCTTTCCCAGGTATCGTGAATGTCGGTGCGGAGTTTCCTCAAGCCGGTCTGGAAATAGATCATGCGTTCCACGATCAGCACCCACATGCCGAAAATCGTCCACCCGATTAGAGCCAGAACCGGCCCTCCGAGTTCCATGAAATCCCGGACGGCGACGAAAGCAGTGATGAGCCATTGCATCAGCGCGATCCTACAAACGTTGACATTACGCCTGCGACGCGCCGCCGCCGGAGGAATGCTTCTCCGCATGCGTCGCAATAATGCCGGCACTCTGCTCCTGCAGGACCTGAACGATACGCCGGCTGCGCCCGCTGACGAGTGTGTGCAGCAAGACCATCGGGATCGCTACCGTCAGGCCGAGCACCGTCGTTACCAGCGCCTGTGAAATACCGCCGGCCATCAGTTTCGGATCGCCGGTACCGTACAGAGTGAGAGCCTGGAAGGTGTTGATCATGCCGGTGACGGTACCCAGAAGACCCATCAGCGGCGCGACCACGGAAATGATCTTCAGGAACAGCAACGCCCTGTTCAATGCCGGCGTTTCCTTGAATATCGCCTCGGACAGCTTGAGTTCCAGTGTTTCCGTATCCGCATTACGATTCTCGTTATGCACGCTCAGAACCCGCCCCAGCGCGTTGTTCTGATTTGGCGTATCGCTATTGAGCTGTGCCGTGACCTTGCGGCTTGCGATGCCGAGAACAACCATGCGCTCGAGGGCAATCAGCAGACCGATGCAGCCGAGCGCAATGATCAGGTAACCGACGAGGCCACCCTGTTGCACCCGCTCCTGCAGGTTCGGCCGCGCGATCAGTGAGTTCAGTACGCCGCCGAGCGTCGGGTCGAGGCCAAAGCGCACCAGGCCTGACTGCGCATTAAACAATGCGCTCGTACTGTCCATAAACCGTCCCTGCTCGGGCTGCCGGGGCAGCTCCGACACATTGCCGGTCTGTGGCTCATATTTAAGGTACTTGCCGTCGGTGATGATATTGAAGGCGCCGACGCGCACCACATCGATCTTCTGCTCGGTGCCGTCCTGCGTAATAACGTTTGTCGAGAACCGCACCACCTTGCCAGTCTCCGTCATCTCACGCTGCAACTCGAACCACAGGCGCTCGATCTCTTCGAGGGACGGGAGCTTCGCGCTGCTACCGATTTTCTTGGCAAGTGTTTCCAGGAAAACTTCGCGATCCGGATACTGGATATTCGTCAGCGAATTGTGAAACCGGACCTGTGAATCACCGGAAACCTGCTGCATGACGCCGAACAGCTCTTTGAGCGATCCGAGACGCTCATTCAGCGTTGCGGTCAGCTTGGCGATTTCGACGTCGTTCGCCTCGAAATCCTTCTCCAGGCTCTGGCTGCGCGATTCTTCCTGAGACTTCTCGCGTTGTGCATCGTTCAGCAGTTTTTGCTGCTCGGATTTCGCCGCCCGGAACCGCTGCTCCCGTGCCTTGTATTCCTGGTTATCGCCGACCCGTCCCTTCTCGACCTGCCGGAGCAGTTCGCTCATCGACATGGCCTTGTTTTCCTGTGCGCCGACGGACATTGACATGCCGGTAAGGCCGACGAGCAAGGCCGCCATGATCGATGACTGCCAGGAAATCCTGATGATTCGGTGTGCCATTAGCTTGCCTCCGGCGCAGGTACGGGCAGCAGCACCAGATCCGGCGCTTTCTGCTTGGTTGCGATCTGGAGACCGAACTTGATCTGACTCTTCGACTCATTCCCCAGCGCCTGCCACTGGCCCGACGCCTGATCCCATGCGCCGGATACCTGGCCATCCTGACTCTGATAGATCAGCGCAATTCGACCCACACGGAGGAAATCAACTTCCCGTGTCGCCCCATCGATGTTGACGGTGTCTTTGTAGGCCTCGATCGTTTGACCGAAATCGTTTTCGATCTGGTAGGCCTCGGTCACTTTTCTGAATTTCTCGGCCACGGTAACGTCGTCACGTTCCATAAGCTCCTTGAGCCTGGCCACGCGTTCCTGCCGTTCTTCCAGAAGAAACGGTACATCGAGCGCGACAAACTGTTCGAGTCCATCGATCATCTGCGTCATGATCGGAACGATCTGGCGGTTGATCACCTCAACCTGATCGATCGATTCGCGCAGGTCGCCCATCTTCGATTTCTGGTTATCGACCTGCAGGCCCAGCAACGTGTTATAGACCTTGAGTCCCTCGATCTCCTTGAGGGAGGCCTTGTAACGATCCTCGAGGCTGCGCGTCTGCTTGACGACCGCATCGACGCGTTCTTGCGATTCCTGGGCAAGGCGCGTACGGCCCTGCTGCGCGTTGATTATCTGGTCCAGCGACTGGGCGGTTCCAGCAAGCGGCAGAGATATCGCCGCCGCGGCCGAAACGGCCACGATCCACGATCTCCAATTGAATGGACTCATGAATGATCCCCTCGAATTATTCAGCAAGATTATTTCAGAAAGCGTTTTCCGGGCAATAGTTTTTTCCCACTGCCCAAAAAAATAATTACAGCATCGGTACCTTACTACAGATGCGCCCCGTTTATCATCGACGGTGGCCGCCGGCGCCGGAGAATAGCACAACCCGCGGCGCCCCATACCCTGCACCCTGACACGCAGATGCGCACGTCAGCCGCCGTTCTCCGCCACCGTGGCGGATTCATCCGCCGCGCCGACTAAGTATAATTACGCATCCCGCATCCCGCACGCGCCGTTTGCCGCCCGGCGTCATGCAGTCGATTGACCGGCTCGCATCGAGCGTGCATCGAACCTGGCACCGCGCCGGACCCGGCCACTCGCCGCCGGCGACGGTTGACAATGCGGCCGCCTTACACGAACATCGCGCTATGATTAATGTGTCGGACAGTCCTGCGCATCGACCGACTGTCGCCCGGATCGCGTTTCCGGGCGTAGCGGCCCTCGACCTCCTGCTGGCGGACCTCCGCGAGCGGGGACGTGGGCGTATGCACGGCTGATCAAACTACACGTCACACGAACCCCGCACCCTGAACCGGTCGCGGGGTTTTTTTATGCCGGATTTTCGGCGCCCCGGGATATCGGGGAGCCAAATGAACGAGACCTGAGCACATTACTGACCGGCGGTCCGCGGACCGCGATATTTCTAAAATACGGAGGCAAGCAATGAACGAGCGAGCCAATGACCGTGTCGTAATCTTCGACACGACTTTGCGCGATGGCGAACAGGCACCCGGATGCAGCATGACGCTCCGGGAAAAACTGCGTGTTGCCACGGCGCTCCGTGACCTGAAAGTCGACGTCATCGAGGCGGGATTTGCCGCCGCATCGCCCGGAGACTTCGAGGCCGTCGCGGCGATTGCCGCAGAAATAGAGGGGCCGGTCATCTGCAGCCTCGCGCGATGTCACCCGGACGACATCGAGAAAGCCGCGAAGGCTGTCGCCCCGGCCCGACGCAGCCGCGTGCATGTGTTCGTCGCGACCAGCGAGATTCATCGCAAGTACAAGCTCGAGATGGCCAAGGACGAAATCATCAAGCGGGCCGCCGATGCTGTCCGCATGGCCCGTGAGGTCTGCGACGACGTCGAGTTCTCGCCCGAGGACGCCTCGCGGACAGAGCCGGCTTACCTGGCCGAGGTGGTCGCGGCAGTCATCGAGGCCGGCGCACAGACCGTCAACATCCCCGACACCGTCGGCTACACGGTGCCAGGCGAGTTTGCGGAGCTGTTCGACTACCTGCGCCAGCACGTGCCGGGCGTTGAACGCACCGTATTGAGCGTGCATTGCCACAACGATCTGGGCATGGCCGTCGCCAATAGCCTGGCCGCCGTTTCCGCCGGCGCACGTCAGGTCGAGTGCACGATTAATGGCATCGGCGAGCGTGCGGGCAACTGTTCGCTCGAGGAGATCGTCATGGCGCTAAAGACCCGCGCCGAGTATTTCGGCATCGGCACCGGGATCGACACGCGCAAGCTGTATCCGACCAGCCGGCTGGTCGCCCAGATCACCGGCATGCATGTACCGCGCAACAAGGCGATTGTCGGGGAAAACGCGTTTGCGCACGAGGCCGGCATTCACCAGCACGGCATGCTCAAGCACGCCTCGACCTACGAAATCATGCGTCCCGAGGACGTGGGCCTGAGCAAGTCAAACCTGATCCTGGGCAAGCACAGCGGGCGCCATGCATTCCGCGAACGTGTCGGCCAACTGGGCTTCACGCCAAACGACGCTGAACTGAACCGCGCATTCGAGGCCTTCAAGGAGTTGGCCGACCGCAAGAAAGAACTCTTCGATGCGGACATCGAGGCCATTATCATGAATGCCGAGGGCGACGACCGCGGACCGTGGATCATGGAAGCGCTGCACACGTCGACCGGAACCGGCGCGCCGGCGACCGGTTCGGTGCACCTGCGCCATGAGGACGGGCGCGCCGTCGAAGAAGCGGCAGTCGGAGACGGTCCGGTCGAGGCCGCGTTCAAGGCCATCGAACGAGCCACCGGCATCGAACCGGAGTTGAAAAATTTCGAGGTGCACGGCGTCACGGTCGGCGACGACGCGCAGGGTGAGGTCACGGTAACCCTCGAATATAATGGCCGCAGTTATCGCGGCAACGGTATCAGCACCGATATCGTCGAGGCCGGCGCCCGAGCCTTCCTGGAGGTGATCAATCGCATCTGTCGTCGCCAGGCGGCGGGTGCGGCGGATGACCCGGACAAGCCGGCGGGCAAGGTGGCGACGATTTAGGATGAAGGAACGCACATGACGATCAACCATAACGAATGGATCTGGCACAACGGCAAACTGGTCCCCTGGGATCAGGCGCAGGTGCACGTGCTGACGCATGCCCTGCATTACGGCTCGTCGGTTTTCGAGGGGATCAGGGTTTATGCCACGCCGACCGGATCGCAGGTTTTCCGGTTGCAGGCGCACACGCGGCGCCTGTTCGACTCGGCCAAGATCCACCGGATTCCGGTCCCCTACACGGCCGCGCAAATCGACGCCGCCTGTCGCGAAGTCGTGCTGGCCAACGAGCTCGCCAACGGCGCCTATATTCGCCCGATCGCCTTTCGCGGCTACGGAGATATCGGGCTTGCCCCCAAGCCCGATCATCCGACCGACGTGGCCGTCGCGGCCTGGGAATGGGGTACCTACCTGGGCGCCGATGCCCTGCACGAGGGCGTCGACGTCTGTATATCGTCGTGGCAGCGCGTCGCGCCAAACACGATCCCCGCGCTGGCCAAGGCCGGCGGAAATTATTTGTCGAGCACCCTCGTCAGCCTCGAAGCCCGTGACCGCGGATTCCACGAAGGTATCGCGCTGTCGTCGGACGGCACCGTCAGCGAAGGCGCCGGCGAAAATCTGTTCCTGGTTCGCGACGGCGTGATCTGGACGCCACAGGCGACGGCATCGATCCTGACCGGCATCACCCGGGCGAGCGTGATGACGCTGGCGCGCGACCTCGGCCTCGAAGTCATCGAACAATCGATTCCGCGAGAAATGCTCTATATCGCCGACGAGATATTCCTGACGGGCACGGCCGCCGAGATTACCCCCGTGCGGTCGGTGGACCGCATCGAAATCGGTAACGGTCGGCGCGGCGCCGTGACCAGGCAACTTCAGGATGCGTTCTTCGGCCTGTTTGACGGCACGACGGACGATAAATGGGGCTGGCTCGAACCCGTCGACAAAGCACGGAACATTGAAAAAAGCGCCTGAAGAAAAAGAGCATGAGCAGCCGCCCGCTTCTCGCCGCTTGCCACAACATCAGCCACGGAGTTCATCGGAATGAGCGGTAAATCGCTGTTCGAAAAGGTCTGGGACGACCACATCGTCATCCCGGAAAGCCCGGCCAACCCGGCCGTCCTGTACATTGATCTGCACCTGGTCCACGAGGTCACGACACCGCAGGCCTTCACGCTGATGCGTGAACAGGGCCTGCCGGTGCGCCGCACCGACCTGACGCTCGCGACGCTCGATCACTCGACGCCGACCGTGCCGATCACCGGCCTGGACGACCTGGATCGCGTCACACCGCCGGCCCAGGCGAAGCAGATTCGCCAGATGGTCAGCAATTGCGCCGACTTCGGCGTCGAGCTGCACGGCTTCGACAGCGACCAGCGCGGCATCGTGCACGTTATCGGTCCGGAAATCGGCGCCACTCAACCGGGCAAAACGATTGTCTGCGGTGACAGCCATTCGAGCACGCACGGCGCATTCGGGGCGCTGGCCTTCGGCATCGGCAGCACCGAGGTCGGACATGTGCTCGCCACGCAATGCCTGTTGCAGCGCAAGCCGAAAACCATGGCGATTAACATCGAAGGACGCCTGCCGGCCGGCGTCACGGCCAAGGACATTATCCTGGCCACGATCGGCCGCATCGGCGTGGACGGCGGCACCGGCCACGTGATCGAGTTTCGGGGCAGCACGATCCGCGGATTGAGCATGGAAGAGCGCATGACGATCTGTAACATGACGATCGAGGCCGGCGCCCGCGCGGGCATGATGGCGCCCGACGACACGACCGTGGAATTCCTCGCCGGCCGCCCGCAGGCGCCGCAAGGCGCTGCCTGGGATGCGGCCGTTACCCGCTGGCTCAGCCTGCCGTCGGACGCGGACGCGACCTTCGATCGCGAGATCGATATCGATATCTCACAACTCGCGCCGATGGTGACCTTCGGCACGAACCCCGGCATGGTCGTCCCGGTCACCGAGGCCGTGCCGGCCGACACCGGCAACCTCAGTTTCCGCCAGGCGCTCGACTACATGGGCCTGGAACCCGGTCAGTCGATGCAGGGTACCCGCGTCGACGTCGTCTTTATCGGCAGCTGCACGAATTCACGCCTGCCCGATCTGCGCGCGGCGGCCCAGATCCTGCGTAATCGCAGCATCGCAAAATCCGTACGCATGCTCGTCGTGCCGGGGTCGGAAATCATCAAGCAGCAGGCCGAGGCGGAAGGCCTGGACAAGATTTTTCTCGCGGCCGGCGCCGAATGGCGCGAGGCGGGCTGCTCGATGTGCCTGGGCATGAACGGCGACGTGCTCAAACCCGGCCAGCTGTGCGTGAGCACGAGCAATCGCAATTTCGAGGGCCGCCAGGGCGTCGGCGGGCGCACCGTGCTGGCGAGCCCGGAAACCGCGGCCGCATCGGCGGTCAACGGGGTCATCACCGACCCGCGCACCCTCCTCTGAATCGGATGAAGATCGGAACCATGGAAAAACTGTCACACATACACTCGCAGACCGTCGTGCTGCCGCAGACCGACATCGATACCGACCAGATCATGCCGGCACGTTTCCTGACGACGACCGACAAAGAGGGTCTGGGCAAGGCGCTGTTCTCCGACTGGCGTTATGACGGGAACGGCGAGCCGCTGCCCGGATTTCCGCTGAACCAACCCGGCGCCGCCACTTGCAAGGTGCTCGTCGCAGGCAACAACTTCGGCTGCGGATCATCGCGTGAACACGCACCGTGGGGGCTCGTGGACTTCGGGTTTCGCGCCGTCATCAGCACGCAGTTTGCCGATATTTTCCGTAACAATTCGCTGAAGAACGGGCTGGTACCGATCATCGTCGACGCGGAGACACATACGTGGCTGCTCAGCAACCCGGGCGCCGAAGTCGATATCGACGTCGCCACGGCGACACTGACGCTGCCGGACGGACGCAAACTGGCCTTCCCGCTGGACGGTTTCTCGCAGCAATGCCTGCTCGAGGGCGTTGACCAACTCGGCTACCTGCTGAGCAAGGCAGACCAGATCGACACTTTCGAACGGGAACGCGCATGGAAGCCCTGATTGCAATTCTGGCCGGTGACGGCATCGGGCCGGAGATCATGCGCGAGGGCGTGCGCGTCCTCAATGCCGTCGGCGAATGCGGCGGGCATCGTTTCGAACTGCGCGAGGCACTGATCGGCGGTGCAGCGATAGATGCAGCCGGCGACGGGTTTCCGGCCGAGACGCGCGCGGTTGTCGACGAGGCCGATGTCGCCCTGCTCGGCGCCGTCGGCGGGCCGAAATGGAGTTCTCCGGACGCGCCCGTGCGGCCCGAACAGGGCTTGCTCGACCTGCGCGCCGCGATGAAGGTCTACGCCAATCTGCGCCCGGTCAAGACGCACCCGGCGCTGTATGCGGCATCGCCGCTGCGCCCCGAGTATCTTGCCGACGTCGACATCCTGTTCGTGCGCGAACTGACCGGCGGCATCTACTTCGGCGAGAAACGCCGGTCGGCCGACGAAGCGACGGACGTCTGTACTTATCACCGCCACGAGATCGAACGGGTCGTGCGCATGGCGGCCCAGTTTGCCCGCGAGCGACGCGGCAAGGTGACTTCCATCGACAAGGCCAACGTCCTGGAAACATCACGCCTCTGGCGACGCATTACCGATGAGTTGATGCGCACCGAATTTCCGGATGTACAGCTCGATACACTGTACGTCGACGCGGCCGCGATGCACTTGTTGTCAGGTCCCGCTGCGTTCGATGTCCTCGTGACCGAGAACATGTTCGGCGACATCCTGACCGATGAGGCCTCGATGCTGTGCGGCTCGCTCGGCATGCTGCCGTCCGCATCGCTGAACGCCGACCGGCGCGGCCTGTACGAACCGATCCACGGCTCGGCGCCGGATATTGCCGGCCGTGACATCGCCAATCCCTGCGCGACTATCCTGAGTGTCGCCATGATGCTGCGCTTTTCGCTGGGGCTCGGCGACGAGGCCGACCTCGTCGAACAGGCCGTGTATGCGGCCATCGAGGCCGGTCATCGGACGGGCGACATCGCCTCGGCAACCGATCAGGCGATCGGCACCGCCGCGATGGGCGACGAGATCGTGGCGCAGTACCGGCGACTCGCCGGCCGGCATGAATAATGCCGGCTAGACGCTAGCGGCCGCCTCCAGCCCGGTCAGCACATCGCGGACGAGGTCCTCGCCTGCCTCAATGCCGACCGATAACCGGACCAGACCGTCCGTAATGCCCGCCTTGGCCCGACTGTCGGCATCGAAGGTGGCATGGGTCATCGTCGCCGGGTGCGCCGCCAGGCTCTCGACGCCACCGAGTGACTCGGCCAGCGTAAACAGTTTGACCGTCTCCAGAAACGCGCGCGCCGCGGCCGCGCCGCCGCGCAACTCGAAACTCAGCATGCCACCGAAACCGGTCTGCTGCCGCACGGCCACCGCATGCCCCGGATGCGTCTCGAGGCCCGGGTAATACACCCGGTGAACGGCATCATGCTCGTCGAGCACCGCGGCCAGTGTCGTCGCATTTTTTTCGTGCTGCTGCATGCGCACATACAGCGTCCGCAGGCCGCGCATGGTCAGGAAGCTGTCGAACGGCGATCCGGACAGTCCGAGTGCGTTGGCCCACCACTGCATCTTTTCGTGCAGGGCCGCGCTCGCGGCCACGACCGCGCCGCCGACCATGTCGCTGTGACCGTTCAGGTATTTCGTCGTCGAATGGACGACCAAATTCGCGCCGTGTTCGATCGGGCGTTGCAGCGCCGGCGACAGGAAGGTGTTGTCGACGACCATCAGGCTGCCCTGTTCGTCGGCGAGGCGCCTGGCGCGCGCCAGATCGACGATGCGCAGCAACGGGTTGGTCGGACTCTCGATCCAGATCATCTTGGCGCCGTCGGCCAGCGCGGCGGCAAACGCCTCGGGGTCCGTCTGATCGACGAGGCGCACACGGAACAGGCCGCGGGCCGCGAGCCCGTGCAACAAACGAAACGTGCCACCGTAACAATCCTGCGGACCGACGACGAGATCACCCGGATCGAGCATCTGGCAGGCCAGCGTCACGGCGCCCATGCCCGAACCGGTCACCGTGGCGCCGTGACCGCCCTCGAGAGCCGCCAGCGTTTCGGCCAGCGCGTCGCGCGTCGGGTTGCCGGTGCGCGTGTAATCGTAGCGTCGCGGCTCGTCGAAACCGGCGAAACTGAAATTGGTCGTCAGGTACACCGGCGGCATCACGGCGCCAAATTGCTCGTCCGTGTCCACGCCCGCCCGGACCGCCCGGGTTCGTCTTGTCGTATCTTTGTCCATGTCCCGTCGTCCCGGGGGAACCCCGCGTCGTCAAAGGGCGCGGAGTGTAGCCCGATTGCCGGGGCCGAATCCAATTCGGGCGGCGCCGGGCGCGACCGGCCCGCTTGCATTCGGACCGGGCCGCGCGTATCGTTCCATCGTACTAGCGCATTAATACACTATGAAAGATCACCGGATATTGAATCAGCGGCAGGAAGTCGCCGCCGAAGACGAGCTGTTCAGCGCACTGCTCAGCCTGGAAACCACGGCCGAACTCCGTGGGTTTTTTCATGATTTGTGCACGCCTGCTGAATTGCAGGCCATGAAAGACCGCTGGGCCGTCGTCGAACTGCTGGCCGAGGGTCTGACCTATCGGGCGATACACGAGCAGACCGGCGTGAGCGTCACGACGATCGGCCGGGTCGCGCGTTGTCTCACGGACGGCACCGGCGGCTATCGAACAGCGCTGGCCAGACTCAGGAAAACGAACGAATGATCGACAAACAGACCCGAATCAAGATTGCGATCCAGAAATCGGGCCGCCTGACCGAGCACTCACTCGACCTGCTGGAACGCTGCGGCCTGAAATACACCCGCGGCCGCGACCAGCTGATCGGTTATGGCGAAAACATGCCGATCGATCTGCTGTTCGTGCGCGACGACGATATTCCGGGCCTGGTGCGCGACGATGTCTGCGATCTTGGCATCGCCGGGCTTAATATTATCGAGGAAAAGCGCCTCGAGTACGGCTGCGACGGCATCATGGCGCCGTACACCGAGGTCTGTCGGCTCGACTACGGGCACTGCCGGCTTGCGTTCGGCTACCCGGAGACCGGTGCCAGGCAGGCCATCACCGAACTCGACGGGGCGACGATCGCCACGAGCTATCCGTTCACGGTGCGCGACTACCTGAAACGCAACGACATCAGCGCCGATGTCGTGGAGTTTTCCGGCGCCGTGGAGATCGCCCCGAGTCTCGGCCGCGCCGACGTAATCTGCGATCTCGTTTCGACCGGCACGACGATGATTGCCAACAAGATTCGCGAAGGCGAGACGATCCTCGAGAGTCAGTGCATGCTGATCCGGACCCCCGTCGCCATACCGGAAGAGAAGACCGCCTGGGTCAACCGATTGCTCCAGCGGATTGAAGGGGTCATGCAGGTACGCGAAAGCAAGTACATCATGATGCATGCCCCCAAATCGGCGCTGGCCGAGATCCGGGCCTTGCTGCCGGGTGCGGAGTCCCCGACGGTGCTGCCGCTCGAGGGCGTCGACGGCCGTGTCGCCATCCATGTTGTCTGCCGTGAAAACGTGTTCTGGGAGACCCTCGAGGCGCTCAAGGATGTCGGCGCGAGTTCGATCCTCGTCGTCCCGGTCGAGAAGATGCTCGCATGACGCCGCGTCTGAACAGACTCACATGGGCGACACTGGACGCAGCGGCCCGGCGTGCCGCCCTGTCCCGCCCTGCCGTAACCGAGCAACCGGACCTTGGCCGCCGCGTCGCGGAGATCGTCGCGCGCGTGCGGACGGACGGCGATGCGGCGCTGCGCGAGTTGACGGCCCGATTCGACGGCGTCGAGATCGATGAGCTACGGGTCGGCGCGGACGAGTTCGAGCGCGCCGGACGCCTGGTCGATCAGGCCGCGCGCGACGCCATGGACATCGCCATCGGCAATATCGAAGCATTTCACGCGGCACAGCTGACCGCACCGATCCGCGTCGAAACGGCGCCGGGCGTCGTCTGCGAACGCATCAACCGGCCGATCGGCGCCGTCGGCCTGTACGTACCGGCAGGCAGCGCCCCGCTGCCGTCGACGGCGATCATGCTGGCCGTGCCGGCCGGGCTGGCCCGATGTCCGACCCGGATCATTTGCACGCCGCCGCGCGCCGACGGTCGGGCCGATCCGGCCGTCGTGGTCGCGGCCCGGCGCTGCGGCGTTGACGCCATCTTCAAGGTTGGCGGCGCACAGGCCGTCGCAGCGATGGCGTACGGCACCGAAACAATCCCGAAGGTCGACAAGATTTTCGGCCCCGGCAACGCGTGGGTCACGGCCGCCAAGACCCTCGTCGCCGGTGATCCGGCCGGCGCGGCCCTGGATATGCCGGCCGGCCCTTCAGAGGTCATGGTCGTCGCCGACGGGTCGACCGATCCGCGCTACGTCGCCCTCGACCTGCTGTCGCAGGCCGAACACGGCCCCGATTCGCAGGCCGTACTCGTTTGCACGGAGGCAGGCTTCGCCGATGCGGTCGACGCCGAAATTTCCGCCGCCCTGCCGGGGCTGCCACGGCGGGCGATTATCGAGCAGTCATTGCGGCACAGCGTCTGTTTCCTGGTTGCCGATGCGGCCGAAGGCATTGACGTGGCCAACCAGTACGCAGCCGAGCACTTGATAATTCAATTAAAGAATGCAAGGCAATATATTGATTTAATTAATAATGCCGGATCAATTTTTCTGGGTCCCTGGACACCTGAGGCCGTCGGCGATTACTGCAGCGGCACGAATCACGTCTTGCCGACCTACGGCTTTGCGCGCAACTACAGCGGCTTGTCGGTCCGTGATTTCCAGAAACAACTGACCGTGCAGGAACTCACCCGACCCGGGCTGGCCGGACTCGCGCCTACCGTGTTGACACTCGCCGGGCTCGAGGGCCTGGACGCGCACGCGCAGGCGGTCGCGGTCCGGCTCACGGGCGACGACACGCCATGAGCACCGTAATCGAACTCGCACGGCCGGAGATTCGCAATCTGCGTCCCTATCGCGCGGCATCGTACGAAGACGGCCTGCTGCGCCTCAATGCCAATGAGGCACCATGGCGCCCGGTCGGCGACACCAGCACCGACGGACTGCATCACTACCCGGAGGTCCGCCCGGCTACACTGACGAACGCGCTGGCCCGGCACTACGACCTCCCCGCCGGGCAGGTGCTCGTGACCCGCGGTTCGAGCGAGGCCATCGATCTGCTGATTCGCTGCTTCTGCCGGCCAAACCGCGACGCGATCATTATCTGCCCGCCGACCTTCGGGATGTACGCGGTCTACGCGCAGGTGCAGGGCGCCGATATCATCGAGGTGCCGCTGCGCGCCGACTCGGGCTACGAGCTCGATGTCGCCGGCATAGCGGCGGTCGCGTCCGAACGCACGAAGCTGCTGTTCATCTGTTCGCCGAACAATCCGACCGGCAACCGCATCGCGACGGCACAGATCGAGGCCGCGTGCGATGCGCTCGGCGGCAACGGGCTCATCGTCGTCGATGCAGCCTATGCCGAGTTCGCCGATACAGATCCGACCCGCGCATTACTTGAGCAACACGACAACATCGTCGTGCTGCGCACGCTGTCCAAGGCGCTCGGGCTCGCCGGCATACGCTGCGGCGTCGCGCTGGCGGCGCCGGCCGTCGTCGACCTGCTCGGCTGTATCCTGCCGCCCTACGCCTACCCGACACCGTGCGCCGAGGCGGCGCTGGCCGGACTGGCGGACGGACCGGAACTTGCCACGCGGATCGACTCCCTGCGCACGGAACGCAGTCGCGTCGCAGGGTCCCTGCAGGCTCTGCCCGGCGTCACCGAGGTATTGCCATCGGAGGCGAACTTCCTGCTGGTGCGCGTAACCGATCCGGCAGGCTTTGTCGACGCGGCCAAAAGCGGCGGCGTGCTGATCCGCGATTTCAGCTGGGACCCGGCAATCCCGGGTTGTCTGCGAATCACAATCGGCAGCCGCGCACAAAATGATCAATTGCTGGAGGCGCTGGCGCAGCGGGACTGAGCGATGACCGAATCACTGAAGATTGCATTCCTGGACCGCGACGGCACCCTGATCTGGGAGCCGCTGGACGAGCAGGTGGACCGTCTCGACAAGGTCAGCCTGTTACCCGGCGTCATTCCCGCGCTGTTGCAGATTAAAGACGCGGGCTACGAATTCGTCATGATCTCCAACCAGGACGGACTCGGCACCGACAGCTTCCCGGCCGACGACTTCCGCACCTGTCAGGACTTCGTGCTTGAATTGTTCGCGTCACAGGGCATCGTGTTTCGCGAGGTCTTCATCTGTCCGCATTTCGCCGCCGACGGCTGCGGCTGCCGTAAACCCCTGCCCGGTCATATCGGCGACTTCATGCGCCGCACGCCCATCGACCGCGACGCGAGCTTCGTGGCCGGCGATCGCGATTCGGATCTTGAGTTTGCCGGCAACATCGGCCTGCGCGGTTTCCGGCTCGCCGACAAGAATGCCCGCAACGGTGGCCTGACCTGGTCGCAGATTGCTCACGAGATCTGCGACCGGCCCCGGCGCGCGACGGTGACGCGCACGACGAAGGAAACCGATATCCGCGTCGCGATCGACCTGGACGTGGAAGGGCCGATCGAGATCCGTACCGGCATCGGCTTTTTCGACCACATGCTCGAGCAGATTGCCAAACACGGCGGCTTCGCGCTGACGCTGTCATGTGACGGCGACCTGGAGGTCGACGAGCACCATACGGTCGAAGACGTTGCGCTGGCGCTGGGCAAAGCCTTCAACGAGGCGCTGGGCGACAAGCGCGGCATCGGGCGTTACGGGTTTACGCTGCCGATGGACGAGGCCCGGGCACAGGTTGCCCTCGACCTGGCCGGGCGCGCCGTGTTCCGGTTCGACGGACAATTTCCGCGCGATGCGGTCGGCGGGCTGCCGACCGAGATGGTCGTGCACTTTTTCCGTTCGCTGTCCGACAGCCTCGGGGCCGCACTGCACATCACCGTCGACGGCGACAACACGCACCACATCGTCGAGGCCTGCTTCAAGGCAACCGGGCGCGCACTGCGTCAGGCCAAGACGCGCGTCGGCACCGAACTGCCGAGCACGAAGGGCACGCTGTAGGACGCCGCCATGAGTACCCCGACGGTCGCGATCATCGACGGCGGCGGCGCGAATATCGCGTCGCTGCGTTTTGCGCTGGCGCGCCTCGGCATCGCCGCTGAACTAACGGTGGCGCCGGACGTGATTCGGACCGCCAGTCACGTGATCCTGCCCGGCGTCGGCGCGGCCGCCGATTCGATGCGCCGGCTCGGCGAGGCCGGCCTGCTCGAACTGATAGCGGGTCTGCGCCAACCGTTTCTGGGTATCTGCCTGGGCCTGCAACTGCTGTTTGAGGCCTCCGAAGAAGACGACACGGCCTGCCTAGGCATCTTCCCGGGCACCGCGCGACGTTTTGACGCTGCGCCCGACCGACCGGTGCCGCACATGGGCTGGAACCGCGTGTTCCGGTCGCGGGATTCGGACCTGCTGACCGGCATCGCGGACGGCGCACATTTCTATTTCGTGCACAGCTACGCCGTGGGCGTCACGGACGATACGTTGGCCACGGCCGATTACGGCGCGCCGTTTACGGCGATCGCCGAGCGGGCCAACTTCTCCGCGACGCAATTTCACCCGGAGCGCTCGGGGATTGCCGGCGCCCGGCTGCTGCAAAATTTCCTCGCGAGGTCACCATGAACCCGCTACGCAATCGACTCGAAGTCATCCCCGCCATCGATCTACTCGGCGGCGCGGTCGTGCGCCTCTACCAGGGCGACTTCGACCAGGTCACGCAATACGCACAGGACCCGGTCGAACTGGCGCAACGATATGCAGACAGCGGCGCTCTGCGACTACATGTTGTCGATCTCGATGGCGCCCGCACCGGTGAGCCGACGAACCTGCCGATCATCGAATCACTGGCTCGCATCGGCATCGAAGTACAGGCCGGCGGCGGTATTCGCGATCTCGCCCGCCTTCGCTCGCTGCTGGACGCCGGCGTCACCCGCGCCGTCATCGGTTCGGTCGCAATCGAGGCGCGCGACGTGGTCTCCGGATGGCTCACGGAAATCGGCCCCGACCGGGTTATTCTCGCCGTCGATATCCGCCTCGGCGCGGACGGCGAACCCGAACTGCTGACGCGCGGCTGGCAGACCGGCACCGGTCAGCCGCTGTGGCCACTCGTCGATCACTACCTGGCCTGCGGCGCCACCGAATTCCTGTGCACCGATATCGCCAGGGACGGCACGCTGCAGGGACCGAATCTGCCGCTTTACGAAACCTGCGCCACACGTTATCCGCAAGCCGCATTCATCGCCTCGGGTGGCGTCGGCGGTCTGGCGGATCTCCGGGCGCTGGAGCGTACCGGCATCTCACGCGTCGTGACCGGCAAGGCCCTGCTGGACGGGCGGCTGACACTAGAGGAGATCGAGCAATTCTCGCGCGACGCATAATCCCGTGCCTCGACGTGCGTGACGGCCAGGTCGTCAAGGGAGTCCGTTTCCGCGACCACCGGGTCATGGGCGGCATCATGGAACTGGCCACGCGCTATGTCGAAGAAGGCGCCGACGAACTCGTGTTTTACGATATCACCGCGAGCCCCGACGGCCGGTCCGTCGACCGCCGATGGATAAACCGCGTCGCCGAAGTACTCAACATTCCGTTTTCGGTGGCCGGCGGCATTCGCAGCGTTGCCGATGCCGAGGAAGTGCTGAATTTCGGCGCCGACAAGATCTCGATCAATACACCGGCGCTGGCCGAGCCCGGCCTGATCGACGTGCTGGCGAAGCGCTTCGGTTCGCAGTGTGTCGTCATCGGTATCGACAGCCATGCGGATGCGGGTACCTGGCGCGTGTACCAGAATACCGGCGATCCGGACAAAACGAGCCACAGCGGGCGCTTCACGCTCGACTGGGTCGCCGAGGTACAGGACCGCGGCGCCGGAGAAATCGTCCTCAATTGCATGAATCAGGACGGCGTTCGCGAGGGCTACGATCTCGAACAATTGCGGCAGGTCCGTGCTCGATGCCAGGTCCCGTTGATCGCATCCGGCGGTGCGGGGACGATGCAGCATTTCGCCGATGTATTCAGATCAGCGCACGTGGACGGCGGCCTCGCCGCCACCGTGTTTCACAGCGCCGCGATTAATATCCGGGAGTTGAAGATTTTCCTGCGCGAGCAGTCCGTTGAGGTACGACTATGAGTAACAAGAAAGATATCGAATTCCTGCTGACGCTGGAGACGGTGATCGCGTCACGACGGGGTGCGCGTGCCGACGAGAGCTACACGGCCCGGCTGTTTGCCGCGGGCACCTCGCGCATCGCCCAGAAGGTCGGCGAGGAAGGTGTCGAATTGGCGCTCGCGAGCGTTCAGGGTCAGAAGGAAGAGATCCTGCTCGAGGCCTCCGACCTTGTCTACCACCTGCTCGTGATGCTCCATCACCATGACCTGTCGCTCGCCGATGTTGTCCGCGAACTCGAGGCACGCCACGACTGAGCGCCGGATGCGCGCGCACCACGATCGCGTGTCGAATCAACCGCGGCCGGAACGGCTGCAGAAAGCAGAAGCCCGGCACAAGGCCGGGCTTCTTTCAGGCATCGGGTTCCGGATCAGCGGCGACCGGAAATCCATCCGCCCGCCGCAAAACCGGGAACGCTACCAGCGGTTGCCGCGACCGTAGCCGCCGCCACCACCGCCGCCGCCACCGCCGCCGCCGCGGCTATCGCGCGGTGCTTTCGGCTTGGCTTCATTGACCTTGATTTCGCGGCCGTCGATGCTCGTGCCGTTGAGTTCCTGAATCGCCTTCTGTGCCTCGCTGTCGCTCGACATTTCTACGAAGCCGAAACCCTTGCTCTGCCCCGTGTCGCGATCCGTGATCACGTTGACGGAATCGACGGTGCCACACTGGCTGAACGTCTCCTGCAATGATTCCTGAGTTGCCGAGTACGGCAAGTTTCCGACATAAAGTTTTCTGCCCATGATGACCTCCTGAAGGTTTAATAACCGCTAAAGAGGATGTAGGCGGAATGCCGGCAGACTCGATAGACGTGATATGAAAGGCGCCCGGATTATACATTGTTCCGGGGCGCAACATAACCCGGCCGCCCCTCCGCCGGGACGCTCGGCCCGCCGGGACGCCCCGGCCGCATACCGGTCGGGTAATCCGGCACCCGCGCCGGTCGCCCGGCCGAGCGCCGTCAGCCGGCTCTAAATCGTCACCTCCCGGGCGGGTTCGCGGAGGTTGTAGTTGGAACTCATGACATGACCGTAGGCGCCGGCATTGGCGACCAGCAGGACATCGCCCTCGCTGCACGTCGGCAACAACCGGTCGGTACCGAGCTTGTCGCCGGTCTCGCAGATGGGCCCGACAACATTGACGACCTGGTCCGGCACCGCACCGAGACGCGTCAGGTTCGCGATCTCGTGGTAGGCCCCGTACAACGCGGGCCGGATCAGCGAGTTCATACCCGTGCTGACGCCGACATACTGGACGCCGGTCTTGCCCTTGATCTGCGTTACCGCGGTCAACAGAACGCCGGCCTGGGCCACGATGTAGCGTCCCGGCTCCAGCCACAATTCGTACTGCGGGTACTCGGCCTTCAACTCGGCGACGCTGGCATTCAGCGCCGCGATATCCAGCACGTCCTGGCCGGGTTTTTCGGGCACACCCAGCCCACCGCCGAGGTCGAGCCGGGCAACGTCCGGGAATGACTGCGCCACTTCGACCAACCGCGCGGCCACGTCCCGCCAGTTATCGGCCTGCAGAATACCGCTGCCGGTATGCGCGTGCAGACCGACGATCCGCACGCCGTGGCGTGCCGCCAATTCGCGAACCTCATCGAGTTCAAACAGCGGGATGCCGAACTTCGAGTGCACGCCGGCCGTGCGCACATGTTCGTGATGCCCCCTGCCCTGGCCGGTATCGAGCCGCAGGAAGACCTCGTGACCGCGGAATATCTCGCCCCATTCCTTCAGCGGATGCAGGTTGTCGAGTGTGACCCAGATCCCCTGCACCAGCGCCTGTTCGTATTCGGCGCGCGGCGCAAAATTCGGCGTGAACAAGATGCGCTGCCGGTCCACTTCGGGGAACAGCGTCAGGACACGCGCAACCTCCCCCGGCGATACGCATTCGAAATTGATGCCCGAGGCCTCGACCGTGTGCAGCACATCGGGATGGCTGTTGGCCTTGATCGCATAGAACACCCGGTCGATATTCTCCATCGCGCGCAGCCGCTCGCAGGCGCCGCGCACCGAATCGAGATCGTAGACATAGGATGACCGCTCTTCGCCGGCGATTTGCAGCAATTGGTCGCGCTTGCGGACCCACCACGGATCAACGACGACCGGCGCCGGCGCATCCGCGGCCTGCAGTTCGGTCCAGGTCGGCCCGAACACGGTGTCGAAGGCCGCCGGCCGCACGAGGTCGCCGTGCAGCTGCTTGATCAACCGATGCGCCTGCCCTTCGTCAACGACAAAACTCAGGTTCAGGTCGCTGGCCGCCTGGCTGACCAGGTGAATCCGCTGTTCGGCAAAAACAGCGAGTGCCGGCCCGATCTCGTGCAGCATCGCCCGAATCTTCTGGCCGACGAGGCTGACGACCTCGGCATTCTCGATGATCCGGACCCGACACATCCGTTCCAGCGATTGGCGCAGGCGGGCCAGCGTGCCGCTGTCAATGGCCTCCAGCCCCGTATCCAGCGTCACGGTTACATTGCTCTCCGCCGTGGACACGAGGTCGATCGACAGGCCCATGTCGCTGAAACAGCGGAACGCCTCGGTCAGGAACCCGACCTCACGCCACATACCGACCGTTTCCATCGACACGACCGAGATGCCCTTGCGACTCGAAATCGCCTTGACCGCGGGCGCATCGCCGCCCGGATAATCGCTGATCAACGTCCCATCCAGCTCCGGCTGCGACGTGCAACGCACCCGCAGCGGGATGCCGTGCATCCGCACCGGCCGAATGCATCGCGGATGCAGCACCGAGCCGCCGGTCGACGCGATTTCCTGCGCTTCTTCGTAGCTCAGCACCTTGAGCAACCGCGCCCCGCTCACGGTGCGCGGATTCGCGCTGAACATCCCGGGTACGTCCGTCCAGATTTCGAGGCCGGCGGCACCGAGCTTCGCCGCGATATACGCCGCAGACGTATCCGACCCGCCGCGGCCGAGCAGCACACTCTCCCCGTGCGGGTTCCGCGCAATGAATCCCTGCGTCAGGATCACCTCGTCGGTGGCCGCGAAGCGCGCGCGGATATCGGGATCGGCATCGAAAGCGCAGGATGCCGACAGGTATCGCGAGCGCTCGCGTTCCTGCGGCACGTCGACACTCTGCAGCACGTCGCGGGCATCGGTCCACGCGACCGGGATGCCCTGGGAACGCAGGTAGGCAGCGCCGAGCTTCGTCGCCATCAATTCGCCGAGCGCCATGACCTTGACCTGGATGCGCGGGCTGACCTCCCGGATCAGGCGAATGCCGGCCAGCATCTGCTCCAGATCGCCGAGATCGTCGCCCAGCAGTTCCGTGGCATCGAGCCCGAGTTCGGATGCCAACCGCGCATGCGCCGCGACGATGTCGTCATAAGGCTGGCGAAAATCGCCGGCAACCGCCGCATCGAGCGCCGTCTGCAAACGATTCGACACCGTCGCGAGCGCCGAATGCACGACCACCGGCCGATACCCTGCTGCCTGTCGCTCGCAGACCAGGTCACGGATCGTCGCCCATCGTTCGGCCGAGGCAACGCTCGTGCCGCCGAACTTCATGACGAGCCAGCGGTGACCGTCGTCGCCCGTCGCCGTAACCGGCGGAAAAGTCCCTTCGTGTATGGTTTTCATCATGCTGATTTTCGACCCGATTGCGCCGTGATGGCGGCCCGACACAAAAAAGCCCGCTTCGGTCCGACCGTCGCGGGCTTTCGGTTGTTTCAGGTGTGCTGTCGGCTAACAGTCACTCACACCCGCAGCACCTCGCCCGACGCTGTCCGTCTTGCGCTTCATGCTTTCGCCTTTGTGCTGCGGAGAATGACACATGCGCGAGAGTAGACCGAATGCCGGCCGTCAAGTCAAGATCACATGGCGACCGTCTTACTCAGAATTTGGTCGTCACGGCGCCTTCCGAAGCGGAGCTGACCAGCGCGGCGTACTTGCGCAGCGTACCGGACTTCTCATTCTTCACAGGCGCCTGCCAGGCCGCCCGGCGGCGCGCGAGTTCGTCGGCCGAAAGATCGACGTCGATCACACGCGTCTCCGCATCGATCGTGATCCGGTCACCGTCCTCGATCAGAGCGATCGGTCCGCCGACGGCGGCCTCGGGCGTGACGTGACCGACGACGAAGCCATGGCTGCCGCCGGAGAATCGACCGTCGGTGATCAGCGCCACCTTGTCACCGAGCCCCTTGCCCATGATCGCGCTCGTCGGACTCAGCATCTCGCGCATGCCGGGCCCGCCCTTCGGTCCTTC
>JAJFJS010000116.1 GCA_021773815.1 Gammaproteobacteria bacterium | reverse complement strand
ACAGAACTTGCGCCGCCTGCTACCCCCTCAACCGCTATACGTCCTATCGGACTCGTTGTGTAGTCTGCGCCGTACACGAAATTTGTAGCGCTGAACGCAGCACCACTGAATGCGCCGCCAATGACGCCGTTGATATCGCTTGATTGGATGCCTCCACCAACGCCTCCGCTCAGCGCACCGCTTCCTACTTGACCCCAAAAACCCCCTCCAAGATATGAAGAAGCAAGTCCAAAGCTCGGATTAACCGGGTAGAGTCAATCTGCTGTGAAAAAGTCGTCAGATATTGATGCCCCCGCCTCTTGGGACAGGTCGTTTTATGTCGCATGATAATTTTTGGCGACGAGTTAGATTTATTTTAAAAACTTTCGGCACGCATCCACTAAATACGGTAGATCCAATTCTCCATCAATAGCTGCTGGATCATTCACTGCTTTGAGAAACTTTCTGAGCAGGGATCTTAGCTCACCGGCATGTGTTGGCGTCGAATCACCTTGAAGCACCTTGACACGAATTTTACCTGCCTCCAGACGAAGAAGCCTTCCTTCGGAGTCATAAACCTGCCCCCTATTCTCTTGAACCCACCAAGGCTCAAGTTCGTGCCCTGCTTCCTCCGCGGTCCTGCAAACTCTGACATCGAGGCCCTCAGCAATAAAGATCGGAGGTACTATCATGATCAAAAACCTTCCCAAGGGCGATGGCGGCCTATTCCCTGTCCGGGAGCACGTTCGCCATTTGGTCCTTTTGGGCCTCCTCGATGGTAATGTGGAAATCTACCGAGTCGACTTCCTGTCCGATTCCCCCAAGGAGCAACCCGCCAATTCCTTCCAATCGATAGCTCTCCCCCCGTGCGAAACCCAATAACATGAACTGCGACACCCGCTGCTGCACCACTCAAATATGCACTAGAGGAGAAATCTACCACTTCATTGGTACCCATCACCTCCCGAATCAAAGCCGTTATCCCGAATGATAGAACGTCACCAAAGCCAGCTGCGGCATCGACTACCTCTTGAGGCAGAGAGTTTAGGGCCATAAGTTCGCCACCGCCGTCCCCGTAGGCCACGCCATCAATTACCGATATTGATCCAGTTGGATCTGGTAATACCCCTTGAGAATTTGCCCAATTGAGATAAGCATTTGCCTTATTCAGCAACTTGGCCAGATCACGACCAGGAATTAATATGCAGTCAGAGGGGCGGCAACCTTTTCCACGCTTTCCGAGTCCTTTGAGTCGACGAGCTTCCTTTTTTGTTAATGGTTCCGGTGGATCGACGGCATCATTTCCAACCGCACTTCCACCGGACGCGCCAGCGCCGCCACTGCCAGCGCCGCCACCAAAGGCACCCATCGATGTGCTTGGCGAATATAGCGGGCCAATTATCTCATCGAAAACAAAAGCGTCCGGATAATATCGCTCTGCCGTAATTACCATTTCTTCGCCAGGTGCGCCGCTATTAAATCCGCTCGGGTCCACAAGAGTCGCCGGCCTATTTTCCACGTAACTATACGGATTTAGCGTCTGTGGATTCATCAGATTTCCCAAGAGCGGATCAGGAGACAGCATCCTGCCCATTATCGGGTCCTGCACCCGTCCGTTCATATGGATTAATTGCACATTGTCGAGATGTTCATGACCGGTATAGCCGCGTTTCGTCATATGATCCGTATCCAACAGAACGTCGTTGGTATCTGCCGTCCAGCCGGTTACATTTCGGCGCTTGCCAAAGACATCAAAACTATAGCTTTGATCACTACCGCTACCGACATCAAGAATCATTCTATCGACATTTTCTTGATGGTCGCGAAAAATAGCGAATGCCTCCGATCCCAGACTAATACTGCATCCGTCATTGGTTACATGTTGCTGGATCCAGTATACCGCCCGGCCATTGGCAAACACTGTTGAACGGTACCGATAGGTGCCTGTTGTGGTGGTTGTATCGAAAATTAGATCCCACTGGAAATGTGGCCCGACATAGTATGTAGTGCGCTCAGGGCCGGCGATATTGTTGATCTGCTTAATGCGCTGTCGATTCGGACCATAGACAAATCTTGCGTAGTCGGCACCATAGTCGATTCGATTCGGCTTATTGAATGAATACCAGGTTATTTTATCTCCGCCAACACAAGCGGACGTCGCAACGCCGCGACAATCCATGTTGCCGTTATTATCGTAGTGATATTTAGTTCGGTTTTTCCCGGGCGATATTGACTGTTTTGTTTTGCCTCCCAAAAAGCAGTTAGTGGATTCTTTCCAAGTTGCCTGAGAAACCTGCATATTGTCGAGTGTAACCACGCCTTTATGGTTATTTCAATCATCATATTGTTGCTGTCGCTGAACTGCAGATACGACAAAGCCTCGATGGTCTCATCGAACAAGGAAAAATAAGCATACCGAAAGCCTGGTTCGAGGCTAACCGTAGTCCCGGCGCCTGGGTGAATATTGAATGGGCAACTTCACGTCAGGCAACAAGTGATCAATATCTTTCAAGAGGCGTCCGATGGGGTGTTTTTCTGCTGCCGATCTCAGGTCATCGGCGGTAACGTGCAAATAGACTTGCGTGCTGGTGATTTGCTTGTGGCCGAGAAGATCGCGAATCGTAACGATGTTGACACCGGCCTGTACGAGGTGCGTGGCGAACGTATGCCGCAGTCGATGCGGCGAAACCCGCTTCGTGATCTTGGCACGATGACCCCAAAGTCGCACGCGGTCATAGATCGCACCGCGTGACATCGGCCGACCGGAGCGGGTCAGGAAGAATGGCGCGAAAGGGGTCGCCGCACCTCGATGATGTCGATACCGGGACATCACTCGCACGACGCGATCGTTCATTGGCACGCAGCGTTGGTGCCCGCCCTTGCCGACAACGGTAACGGTGCAACCATCCAGGTCGACATCCGACTCCCGAAGTGACGAACACTCCGACGCCCGAATACCCGTGCCGTATAACAAGGCAAGTATCGCTCGATCCCGCAAGCCCAGGACCGTATCCTCTGGCGGCAGTGAAAGCAGCTTCTCGATCTCATCACTGCTGAACGTAACCGGTAACTTCTTGCGTGTAGCTTTTACGCTTGGAAATACGGCCATCGGGTTGTCGGGGACATCGAGATATCCCATGGCCACCATCGCGCGATAGAAACTCTTCAGGATGACAACATGCCGGTTGACAGCCGAGTCGCCGTTCCCTCGATCGTCGCGAAGGTGCTGCACGTACTCGAGCACATCACGTGCTGTGATCTTGTCCGGCGACTTTGCGTTCATTGCGACGTGCGTGTACTCCCTAAACTGTCCAAGGCTTGCGGCATAAGCGGCAATCGTCAGCGGCCGCAGTCCGCGCGCGACGCAATGCGTCCCGGTGTATAACTTGATCCAATACTGCCACTTCATGTCAGGCTCCCTGGTCAATTGCTTTTACCGCGCGCTCTTTGCGGGAGGGCAGGACGTGCAGGTAGACGCCTGTCTCCTGCGGGCTGCGGTGGCCCATCAAGGACGCGATGATGCCGAGGTCAACACCGCGGTCCATGAGATGCGTTGCAAAGCTGTGGCGCAGCGTTTTTGGAGTGATGTCATCAGCCAGTCCGGCACGAAACACGGCCTGACGGATAGCTCGGCCAACGTTGGTGTTGCGAATGCGTGTCTTCTTGACGTAAGTCTTGAACAGCGGGCCGCGCTTGCCGCCGCGTTCGTGCAAATAGGCGAGCAACTCGGTATAGACCGCGGCCGGCAGCGGAACGGTACGCGGCTTATCGCCCTTGGCCGTCAAGATGTTTAGCTCCCGACGTTCCACAGAGATGTGCTGCACGTTGAGGGCACACAGCTCGTGGGTTCTGAGCCCACAGCCGTACAACAGCAGTATCAGCACGCGATCACGGCGCTGCTCGGCTGTGGCCCGGGGACAAGCCTCGATCAGGCGCCTCGCTTCTTCCAGCGTCAAGGAACGTGGCGGCGTTCGCCGCTCGCTGTCCTGAACGTAAAAACCGTCGAGAACATTGCGATCACAGCGCCCACTTCGACAGGCGTACTCAAGCAGGCCCCGAGCGTGTGTGATGTACTTGTTGATGCAACGGGGACTTGCATCCGCCTGTCGCTCAAGCTCAATGTAGCGCAGGTAGTCCTCAAGCGAGAGCCGCCACAACTGGGCGTCAGGGCGTATCATCTGTGCTTTGCGCGCAACCCGGTTGAGGCTGCACCGAATATCGCGCAAGGTCCCGGCGGCAACCTTGTTTACGTCCTTCTTGTAGGCAAGATAGCCTTCGATGAGCGCGTCCTGTCGGTTCATCGCGCGGCCCCCGTAGTGAGCCACTCGTTCAGTGGGTGCATCCTCATTGCCCGGCGACGCTCCGGATCTGCGATGTGCAGGTATCGCATCGTGGTTGCGATACCGGTGTGACCGAGAATGCGCTGCACCTCGGGCAACTTGACGCCGGCAGCGATGAGATCTGAGGCACAGGTGTGCCGAAACTGATGCAAGCTGTGCAGCTTGATGCCTGCGCGCCTGGCGAGGCGGTGCACGGCCTGGCTGACCGCCTGCTCGCTCAGACGCTCACAACCCCGGTTGACGAATAGCGCCTGTTGGCCAATGCGCTTATGGGCCTCCAGGTGGTTATGGCGATGCGGCAAGTACGTCTCGATGCAATGATAGACGATCCTCGGAACCGGCACGCAACGCTCCAGGCCAGTCTTGCGACCATCGATCATTAGCATGCCATCGTCGCGACTCCAGTTGCCCACATCCAGTCGCTGCAGCTCGCCTCGACGCAGGCCGGTGCCGTACAGTAATGACAACAGCGTGATCCCCAGATGCTTCTGATAATCGGTGCGTGCGTGTGCCGCCGCTTTCCACAGGACCGCCATGTCATCACTGGCAATGCGCTTGGGCATGCGGTGATACGGTGTGATCTTGGGGCCCTGCATCCACTTGAGCGGGTTCGACATCCAGACCCCCTGGCGCACCAGAAAATCGCCCATGCCGCGCATCCGGCTCATCACCGAGTAGATCGTTGCCTTCGATTTAAAGGGCGTCCGGTCCTGGATGTAGCGAACCAGAAGATCCGGCTCGATCTCTTCCAAACGTGGCTTTGGTCGCCGACGCTTCAGCCAGTTGCCCCAGCGTTCAAGCTCTCGATGAACGTTATCAATCGTGGCCGGATGAACGCCACGGGCCACGTACTCGTGTATATAAGCCTCTACCAGGCCGTCCCATCGTCTCATCGTCAGTCTCCTCGAATATCTGCCGAACCCCCGACTGAAGGGTCGCCCTAAACTCGACAAAACAAAACAATATGACGCCCGATATGACGCGAACCAGGAGCCAGAAAGGCCCTGAACCGAACTAAAGACTGTCTTTTGTCGGGAGCAGACATCTCCCGGATTTGTCCGACAGACTGCAGGGAATTTCCGGGACCGCTTGCATTAGGACGAAGACTGTCCTATGGTGGACGTAAGTCGTCCTATACGAGATCCCGATGCAACCGCGTACCTACACGCTCAAAGAAGCCGTTTTTGCCCTGAACCGCACCGGTACCGCCGAGGAAGCCAGCCGCCTGACCCGCCTTGTCCGGCACTGGACCTCGATGGACCTGCTCAAACCCGAGGGCGCCAAGCACACGGGTACCGGGCGCAGTCGTGAGTATTCGGCCGATACGATCTACCGGGCGGCTGTGCTGGTTGAGCTGGCCAAGTGGCGGGTGCCGATGACAGTATTGGCGGACGCCTTTGCCTCGTTTACCGACGATGCGCAATCTGAATGGGCGGATGCCATCGCCGATGCGGGCGAGATGATTTACCTGGTCATGACCTGGTCAGAAAACGGCTCTCACTGGGTCGTCCAGCGAGACATGCCCGCGCTTACAGTCGTTGAAGAGTGGTACGACCGCGATTCGCAGGCGCTGGAGCCTATAAGCGATGGCCAGGCGGTTCCCGCGAGCGTCATCGTCATCAACCTGAACCGCTTATTGCGCTGGGTGCGATTGTAAGGACGGGCGGTGAGCAAGGATGCAAACCCGAACCCCGATCACCATCGGCCGGTGCGCTGCCTGGGCCGGGCCGAGGCGGCCCGGTATCTTGGCATCGGCACCACCCTGCTGGCCCGGATCGGGCCGCCACCGATCAAGCTGGGCAGGCGCCGCGTCTATGACATGGTTGACCTGGATCAATGGCTGGACGACTATAAATCCCGAGGGCGGGCCATCAAGGAGGATGTATGGCCCGTGAACGAGGACTCTATAAGAGAAAGGACTCTAAATACTGGTGGATCGACGTTGTCCTTGCCGATGGACGCCGAGTATGCAAAAGCACTCGGCTTGTCCGACGCGAAGACGCCGAAGAACACCTGACTCGCCTCAAAGCCGAAGCCTATGAGGCTGCGCGCACCGGAATCCCCAGGGACCGGACCTGGCAAGATGCGGTGATCCGCTATGTCACAGACAACGCAGGCAAGCGTTCTCTGCGTGACGATCAGGATCACCTCAGAAAGCTGGATCCATACCTGGGGAAACTGCGGTTACAGGACATCAATGCCGAAGTCCTGCGGCCGTTTATCCGGGATCGCAAGGAACGGGATACGGTGGCCAATGCCACCGTGAACCGGGCACTTGAGATCGTGCGCCATATCCTCTATTTGGCGCGCGACGATTGGAATTGGCTACTCCGGGCACCGAAGATCCGGATGCTGCCCGAACCCAGGCGGCGCGTTCGTTTCCTCCGGAACGAGGAAGCGGATCGGTTGATCGAGGCATTGCCAAGGCACCTGGTCCCCGTGGTCCGGTATGCGTTGGCAACCGGCTGCAGGAAATCGGAAATCCTGCAACTGGAATGGAGCCGTGTGGACTTTGCCCGACGCGTTGCCTGGCTGGATCCGGGGACGACGAAGAACGGCGAAGGGCGCGGCATCCCGTTGAACCGGGACGCGTTACTGGTGTTACGGTCCGTGCAGGGTAAACACGGCCGATGGTGTTTTACTTGGCAAGGGAATCGACTAAAGAGCATCGGCAAAGCATGGATGCGGGCTCTGGCAAGAGTGGACATTGAGAACTTTCGCTTTCATGACCTGCGGCACACCTGGGCCAGTTGGCATGTGATGAGCGGGACGAGCTTGCCGGAGTTGATGGAACTGGGCGGTTGGAAGTCGTACGAGATGGTTCTTCGGTATGCGCATTTGGCACCCGAACACCTGTCGAATGCGGCGGCGAGAATCGAACGGGCGCTGGAAAGCGTAGAGTCAAACCCTACGTTTTCTCTACGTTCTGAAACCGGGACTGTATTGCGAGTCAATAAGCCCTTGTTTTAATTGGCGCGCCCGGAGAGATTCGAACTCCCGACCTTCTGGTTCGTAGCCAGACACTCTATCCAACTGAGCTACGGGCGCACACTTATATATTCAGTGACCCAGCGGCGCTTGCTCATGCCTGACGGGGCCGCTATTCGGCGGTGGGAGCGCATTCTAACGTTCCCGGTTGGCGCGCTCAAGGTATGATTTGCGGCCCGAATCGGCCGGGTCGGCGGGTTCGGGGCCCCGGCGGACGGCCGTTTGCGGCGGCTCCGGAGGTGATTTAGTACAAACTCGTATAGGCAGCGCGGGATTTCTGGGACATCCTGCGCGCTATTACGATTGACGAGGCGGGATGGGCGCCGTGGCGCAGCGGCCCGCGAGGAGAGCACATGTTTGAACTGAGTTCAGAGACCCGGGTGACAGAGTTACAGGACGAGAGTCCGGCGATGATGGAGGCGCTGATGTCGACCGGCATTTTCCGGTCCGGCGACGATGCGAGCGCAACCATCGGCGACCTGTGCTGGAATTTCGGCTTGAACCCGGCCGTGATGTTGAATGTGCTTGTGCGCGCGCAGGCCAAAGAGGCACCGTCGGATGTCGACGTGAGCGAACTGGACGGCATGACATTGACGCAGGTGGTCGAGAATATCGAGACGTCACACCATGCCTACCTGCGCGAGGCGTTACCGTTGATCGGTCAGCTGGTCGGGCGCGTTGCCCAGGTGCACGGTGACACCGATGAACGCCTGATCAAGATTCGTGAGCTGATGGAGAAACTGTCGGCCGATCTCGAGAACCACATGCGCCATGAGGAAGAGGCCCTGTTCCAGATTGCGCGGGACCTGGATGGCGGCGATGCGGTCAGGCCGACGCGCTGCGGAGACAAGATCGGCGGGCCGATCGCCTGCATGGAAAATGAACACGAGGCCGCGCGGCTCGAACTTGGCGAATTGCGCAAACTGACCGATAACTACGCCGAACCGGGGCATGCCTGTAACACCTATCGGCGCATGCTCACCGAACTGTCGCGGTTCGACCGGGACATGGTCGTGCACATGCACAAAGAAGATAAGGTGTTGTTTCCCCGCGCCGTCGATGCGCAGGCGGCATTGCGCGAGGCCGGTCAGTAACAGAGCACCTGTTACGGCAAGCGGATGTCCTTGACGGACACCGCTCTGTCGCCTGTCGACTCCCGATTCACCCGGTAAGAACGTTCGGCTGGGGTTTTTGAGCTGCAGTCCGGTCGTGACTCAACAGGCGGTGCATTGCGCCCGGAGCGGGCGCCGATTCCGTACAATATCCGGATGCTTAACCGTCGCAGGTTCCTGTCGGCAGGCGCTGCCGCCGGCGCGTCGTTATTCGGCGTTGCCAGCGCCGCGGATAACGAAGATCTGGCCGGACTCAGTCTGGTCGAGGTGGCTGAGCGCGTGCGCCGGGGGCTGGTATCGCCCGTGGCGCTCACCGAGGCGTGTCTGACGCGGATAGACCGCTGGAATCCACATCTCAACGCCTTCATTACGATCACGGCCGAGTCGGCAATGGCCGCGGCACGCGTGTGCGAACGTGAATTGGCCGGAGGCCGGTCGCGCGGTCTGCTGCACGGGATACCCATCGCGCTCAAGGACAATATCGATACCGCGGGCGTGCGCACGACGGCGGCTGCGGCGGCGTTTGCCCAACGTGTGCCGGCGGTAGATGCCGAGGTTGTGCGTCGCCTGAAGCAGGCCGGCGCGATTATCCTCGGCAAACTGAACATGGATGAGTGCGCGTGGGGCGTTGCCACCAGCACCGGTGCGTTCGGCGCCACGCACAATCCGTGGAAGCACGGTTATATTCCGGGCGGTTCTTCGGGCGGGCCGGCTGCGGCCGTGGCCGCGCGGCTGTGTTTCGCTGCGCTCGGCACCGATACCGGTGGTTCGATTCGTTTACCGGCTGCTTATTGCGGCGTCGTCGGGTTAAAGCCAACTTACGGGCGGGTCAGTGCGCGCGGCGTGATTCCGCTGTCGACCTCACTCGATCACGTCGGGCCGATCTGTCGGAGCGTGGCCGATACCGCTATCGTGCTGCAGGTCATCGCCGGTAACGATGCGACCGACCCCGCCGGCCTGTCGACGCCCGTGCCCGATTACCTGCATGAGATGCGCAGGGACGTGCGCAAGCTGCGGCTGGGTCGTCCCGACGGAAAATACTTCGAGCGACTCGATCCCGAGGTGGAAGCGGCTGTGGATGCGGCCATCGAGTTGCTCGGCAGCCTGACGGCCGGCGTGACCGATACCCGACTGCCTGCGGCGTCCGGTCTCGGCGTCCTGTTTGTCGAGGCGGCCGGTTATTACAGGGACCTGCTTGTCGAATCTCCCGACGGATTTTCGGCCGCAATACATTCATTGGCCGCGGCGGGTGGTCGGGTCAGCGCTGACAGTTACCACGACGGATTGCAGCAGCTGCAAAACCTGCGCCGGGACGTACCGCGGGTGTTCGACAACGTGGACCTGCTGGTCACGCCGACGACGCCCGACCTGCCGATGACGATCGAGGCCAGTCGCCAGTTGGTGGCGCAGAAGGGCCGTCCGCGCTCGGCACAAAATACGATGCCGTTCAATCTCTATGGCCTGCCGGCCGTATCGATACCGTGCGGATTCAGTCGTGACGGGTTGCCGATCGGCGTGCAGATCATCGGGCCGCCCGACGGCGAGGGGCGCGTTCTTGCGCTGGCGGCCGCCTATGAGGCACAAACCGGGTGGCATCGGCAGTTGCCCCGACTGTAGATCGGCGCGATAAACCGAAGCGCGACCTAGTGTTTCGACGGTAGCGGAAAAAAAGCAGACGTACGCTGCTTGTACGCCTCGAACTCTGCGTCATCGGCGTATTTTTGTTCCAGCATCGTGACACCCGAGACTCGCAGCAGCAGGAAGGTGATCATTAGCGGGCCGATAATGGCCCACCAGCTGCCGCCAACGCCGAGTTGTGCGATGAACAGGCCCCACCACAGGACGACTTCGCCGAAGTAATTCGGGTGACGGGTATAGCGCCATAAACCGGTGGTCATGAACCGGGGGCCGTCGGCAGGATTCGCGCGGGCGCGTTTGGCCTTGATAAAGCGATCGAGTTGCCAGTCGCCGACCGCCTCGAAGAAGAAGCCGACGAGCCAGATTGAAGTGCCGATCCAGAGCCACGGCGCACCGGCAAGCCCGTCGCCCGGATGGGCGGCCGCGATAATCGGCGTGCTGATCACCACCATCAGCAAACCCTGCAGCAGGAAGATCTGTATATAAGAGCGCCACCAGAACTGGCCGGCCCAGCGATCACGCATGTCCCGGTAGCGCCAGTCTTCTGCCGCGGGTTTGCGCAGGTAAATGTGGGTGGCCAGTCGCAGACCCCAGGCAGTGACAAGCCAGAGGATGACGTCATAGCCCGTCGGCAGCGCATCGGGAAACCGCAGCCGGAACACCCAGGCAATGAGCACGAATCCGGCGCCCCAGCCGATATCGACGAGACTGGCGTCGCGCTTGATCAGCGACAGGACGTAGAAGGCGCTCATGAACAGCCCTGCGGTCAGGCCGGCGAGGGCGAACAACTCGGTCAGGCTCATCGGTTAATCGCTCCCGTGGTTGGAACGAATCGGGCGCAAATCCCGAAGATTCGCAGTGATGGGCCAGTTTATGCCATCCCGGAGGCCACCGAAAGGCTGGTAGAATCGGGGGCAAAGAACGAACAAGACAACACGCGGAGGATGTACCCATGAGTATCAATCGCCGAGTTGTATCTGCAGCGCTCGCGGCGTTCGTGTCGTGTATCGCCGTTCCGTCGCACGGTGCCCTGATCCAGGCGTTTCAGCAGACGGGGGCCTACGGTCTCGAGGTGGCCGCCGTCGGCTTCGGCGGCGCACCGGTCGTGATGTCAGGCGGCCCGTCAGGCACGTTGAATGTTTCTGCGCAGGCCGCGTTCGGCACGCCCGTCAAGGCGTACCTGTATGCGTATGACGTCAACCATCCGGGCACGATGAGCGGTTCGTTCAACGGGACGCCGTTGTCAGGCGGGCTGAGTATCGCGCCGTATGCGTCGGATGCCGCGTTCAATACCCTCTATACGTGGCGCTGGGATGTAACGCAGCTGATGATTCCGGGCGTCACCAGCTACAGCTGGGCGTTCAGCGAGGTGCCGGACATGTTCATGAACCAGGGCGGCAGCATCTCGATGGCGGCGCTGGCCCTGGTCTATTCAGATCCCACGCTGCCAATGAGCACCGCGACGATATTCGACGGCATGGCCTATGTCGGTAATCCGCATTTCGAGACGGAGACCGTGACCTTCACCGGGATCCCGGCCGGGACGAACAAGATCTTCAATGCAACGTTTCTCGACGACAACATCAGTCCGCCTGGCAGCACCGGTGAGACCATTTCATTTGATGGCACGGCCATCGGCGGGCCTCTCGACCAAAGCCTGGCGCTCAACGGCAGCCTGACGGCGTCGACCGGAACCTCCAATGCGATCAGCAATGCGATGAGCATCAAGACCAATAACGATGAGTTCGGCTGGACGTTGTCCGCCGCTTTGACGACCGCCGTCGTGCCGTTGCCCGCCGCTGCCTGGCTGTTCCTGTCGGCACTTGGCGGGCTGCTCGCTGTTCGTCGTTCGCGCGATACCGGTGCGGCGACACCCCTTGGCGAGGATAGCGTGCGGGTTTAATGAACAAAGCCGGGTGAAACCCGGCTACCGCCGGCGCCGGGTCCCGGAATCCGCGTATCGGTCAATAAGCGGGACTAACGCAGATGCATACCGACGCTCAGGCTGGAACCGATGGTGCGGGGCTGGGTGGTCGGAACTGGCAGCACAGCTGTGCGGCTGGGTAAGCGACTAATTGGCGACAGATTATGTTCGTTGTCGTTATGATTCGAGCAGGATTTCATCAGTTGGAAATTGCGCAGTCATCTATTGATAATCATCGCAGACACGGTATGGTTAAGTGCATTGTCCCTGCGACGTTCATTTGGGCCGGCTACCGGCTTTTCGAACGCGCCATTCAGGATGAAACAGGGTTAACAGTGGATTCGTCATGATTCCCGATAAAGATAACAAAATCGACAGTACCAACGTGGATTTAGTGGAAGCCGATGAGCGCTACCACTTCAAGCTCACCGATATTCTGCGCATGCGCAGTCGGCCGGTGTTGCTGATGATCAACAAGGACTGCGAGTTGCGCAGTTCGTCCGTACCGGCCGACGGTCCCGAGCGTGAGCACCGGTTGATCGAGTCGGCGCTCAAGGAAGTCAAGGCGTTATTCGAAAGCGAATTCGATACCGAGCAGACCGTTCGACGACTCGTCGTCGAGAAGCCCGGTGAACGTTGTGCGCTGGTTATCCTGGACCGGCAGTTGTTCAGCCTGCGCATATTTCCGCATTACAGCCCGGTCGAGGGTCGGATCATGGATCTGTACGCGCTGCTGGTCGAACCGGTGACCAAGCCCGCCACCGAGGGCATCGAATTCGACAAGGTCCGGGAGCAGTTCAAGCTGTCCAAGCGCGAGACTGATGTGCTGCAGGCGCTGATGTCGGGTGATCCCGACAAGGCAATCGCCCGCGATCTGGGTCTCAGCGTTGAAACTGTCCGGGCCTACCTCAAGAACATTCGCGTCAAGCTGGATGTGTCGACGCGCACCGCGGTCGTGCACCGCGTCCACGAGATGTTCGACGGTGAGTCGTCCGGCAGGATCTGAGCCTGCTGTGCCTTGTCGGGCCGCATGACCATCAGTCAGGGCGCCGGATCCGCAAGACCGCCCGATTGTCTCAGTGTCTGTCCCATGGCATTTCGCGCGGGCCACCCCGGCCTGGCTCCGTAAGCATTTAAAAAGCTTTGGAAAAGCAGGGGGTCAGACCCCAGGCTGCAAATACCACCTCTTTCAATAGATTGTCGGGCCTGGGGTCTGACCCCAGGTTGCCGGCGGTGGCGTTGGATCGGGGCCAGGTCGTGATTCGCCCCCCGATGTCGCTGCAGTGTCGGACCAGCGCGCAGCGGCCGGGTCAGCCGTCGTCGGTCGTCCTGATGTCGACGTGGCAAAGCTCGCCGTTCTCGGCGCGGTAGCGGATGCGCATCGGGCGGCAGCAGACGAAGCAGTCCTCGATGTAATCCTGTTCCGGCACCGACAGGTCGACAACGAGCGTCACCGTCTCCCCGCAGTTCGGGCAGACGACGTCGGTCTCGTCGGTCAGTGCCGTCAGAAATGATCCTTGCGCCGGCGCGTCTCGGCAAAGACGTCGGCCGGCGGGGCGCCGGTCATGCCGAGCGTTGCCTGCAGGGCGGGACTCGTCGGGCGCAGGAACGGGTTGGTCGCGCGTTCGAGGCCGATGGTTGACGGAATCGTCGGTGCATTCCGGCTGCGCAGTTCGTCGATCTGCGCGGCGCGTTCGACCAGCTGTGCATTGTCCGGCTCGACCGTCAGCGCAAACGCGGCGTTGGCCTGTGTGTATTCGTGCGCGCAATAGACAAGCGTCTCGTCGGGCCAGGCCAGCAGTTTCTGCAGCGAAGCCCACATCTGTTCCGGCGAGCCCTCGAACAATCGGCCGCAGCCCAGCGAGAACAGCGTATCGCCGGTGAAGGCGACGCCGTCCGCGGCGAAGTAGTAGACGATATGGCCGCTCGTATGGCCCGGTGTGTCGAAGATCGTTGCCGTCCTGCTGCCGAGATCGAATGTCTCGCCGTCGCCCAGCGCAATGTCGATGCCCGGAATCCGTGCGGCATCGGCTTTCGGCCCGACGATCGTGCACCCGGTCTTTTCTTTCAGCGCGAGGTTGCCGCCGGCGTGATCGGCATGATGGTGCGTATTGAGGATGTAGTCGAGCGACCAGCCGGTTTCGGCCAGCGCTGCCTCGATCGGCGCGATTTCCGGCGTATCGATGACGGCCGTCCGTCCCGAATCCGGATCACGAACCAGGTAGCAGTAGTTGTCCGCCAGCGCGGAAAACATGTGCACCTGCAGGGGGCGACGGGGCGAATCGGTCATGGTCAGGTCTCCATCAGGCGCGGCAACATCTCGGCGAAGTTGCACGGCCTCGTCCGGTAGTCGAGTTGCGCGCCGATCAGCTTGTCCCAGCCGTCACGGCAGGCGCCCGTCGAGCCGGGCAGGCAGAACACATAGGTGCCGTTCGCGACGCCGCACAGCGCGCGCGACTGCATCGTTGATCCGCCGATATCTTCATATGACAGTGCACGGAACATCTCGCCGAATCCGTCGATGACCTTCTCGAGCAGCGGCAGAATTGCTTCGGGCGTACCGTCGCGGCCCGTGACGCCGGTGCCGCCGGTTGTGATGATGACCTCGACGGCCGGATCGGCAATCCAGGCCGATACCGTTGCGCGAATGCGAAACTTGTCGTCGGGTTCGATGCGCTTGTCGGCCTGGTGGTGGCCGGCCGACTCGAGGCGTTCGACGAGCAATGCGCCGGACTTGTCCGTTTCTTCGGTGCGGCTGTCGGACACGGTCAGCACCGCGATATTCAGCGGGATGAATTGCCTGTCGGTATTGTTGTTGTGGGCCACGGCGTTGCCAGTCTCTCAGTGGTTACAGTAAATCGTTGGATTGATCATGCGTCGATGCCGTCGTCGTCAGGCGGCCGTGTCGCCGCCGGACCGCCGGACCTGCTCGCGCAGGAAATCGGCAAAGGCCGCGCAGGCATCGACATAAGTGAATATGCCGGCCAGCCGGCCCTTGCGAGTCACGATAACGGAGCCGAGATGATGTTCGGCCATCCGGTGCAGCACGCTGTCGACGCGTTCGGACAGGTCCACGGTATAGACATCCCGCGACATGACGTCGCGGACCTTCAGGTCGGTGCCGTCGTTGCGTTCGATACTGACGCGAATGTCGCGGCTCGATACGCTGCCGGCCAGTTCGTCGCCCTCGGTGACCGGCAGGTGATGGATGCCGTGGTCGGTCATGATGTCGAGCGCCGTCTTCACATCCGCATCCGGTTCGACCGAATGCGGGAACGGTGTCATCAGGGTCTTGATCGACGGAATTTTCTTCATGCTAGTGCGCGGGTGCCCGGGTTGTTCATGCGGCGACGATCGCCTCGGTTCAGGTTACCACCGAAAGAATTGTACCGCTTCGCCCGCCGCGAAGAGATCCCGCCCGCGGGGGAGTTCGACGAAACCGTCGGTACCGGCCAGACCGACGAAATCCCCGGACGTATTCGTCGCCTTGGGCCAGGCCCGCAGGTCGCCTGCCGCGTCGGCCGCGAGTCGCACCGGCATGAAGCAGGCCAGGTTTGGTTCGAATCGGACCGCTTCGGCCAGCCGCACGGGATGTGGTTCCTGCGTTGCGGCGCCGAGCGCCGTGCGAATCGCCGGGACGACATAACGCACGAGGCACACGAGGCTCGAGACCGGATTACCCGGCAAGGCGAAAACCGGTTTTTGCTGTGCGCTGACACCGAACCACATCGGCAACCCGGGTTTCTGCAGGATCTTGTGGAAGACGAGGCGCACGCCGAGTTCCTCCATGATCTGCGGCACATAGTCGTACTTGCCCATCGACACGCCGCCGCTGAGCACGAGCATATCGTCGCGGTCATGCATCTCGCGGATGGCCTTGCGCAGCGCGTCCGGATCATCGGGTAGCCAGGCGCGCGTGGCCGTCGTACAGCCCCGGTTTTCCAGCGACGCCATGATTGCGCGATCGTTGGAAGAACGGATCTGAAACAGTTCGACGGGCGTGCCGACGTCGACGAGTTCATCGCCGGTGGAGATGACAGATATCTTTGGCCAGCGGGCCACCGTTACCGTCGGCGATCCGGCAATCGTGAGCGCGGCCATCTCGGGTGCGCCGATCACGGTGCCGACGTCGAACAGCGGCTGGCCGGCCGCCAGGTCGGTACCGCGCCGATGGATAAACTGGCCGGGCGTCGGTTCATAACCCGGCTCTAGCGTGACGTGATCGCCGTCGTGCTCGATGCGCTCGACCGGCACGATGGTGTCTGCATCTTCGGGCAGTATCGCGCCCGTCATGATCTCGACGCAGACGTCCTCGGTGCCGAGTGGTATCGCTGCCTCGCCGGCGCCCTGTATGCCGCCGACACGGAACGACCGCCGGCCGGCGGTCAGCGCGGCCGCGCGAATTGCGATGCCGTCCATCGTCACGCGATCGAATGGCGGCTGATCGCGTTCCGCGACGACGGGCCCGCGAAGGATCGCTCCGCGCGCCCGTTCCAGTGGCACTGCCTCGGTTGCGTAGGCCGGCATGTTTTCGGCAATCAGCCGGACGGCCTCGTCGACATCGATGCGGAAATGATGGGTCGGGTTCGTCATCGCAGCGCACCGCGTGCCCGGTGATCGGTGACGTTGAGTGTCCGCTTAAATCTGCAGGTCGTAATCAATGTAGCGCTCCCATGCGCAGTCGGTCGGGCCGGATCGCGGCCCGCTGAACCAGCGCGCCGAATCGCCGCGCCGATTCCGGTTCTCACTCCGGGATCCGACCGCGCGACTGGTGGATCTCGGCCAGGATCGACAGCGCGATGGTTTCCGGTGAATCCGATCCGATCGGCAAGCCGGCGGGACCGTGCAGACGCGCCAGGAAATTCGGGTCGTCTATGCCTGCCTGTCGGACCAGCCGGTCGCGTCGTGCGACCGGTCCGAGCAGACCAATATAGCCGATGCCGTTGGCGGCCGTCAGGTGTGATAAATACTGACCGTCTGCTTCGAGGTTGTGACTCATGACGATCGCCGCGGCATATTGATCGAGGACGACCGCGCCCGGAAAGTGATCGAGCGCGATGCAACGGCGCTGCTCGGCGGTCGCAAAAGCCGGATCGTCGATGCGGGCCTGGCGGTGATCGACGACCGTCGTCAGCCAGCCGATCTGATCAGCCATCGTAAACAATGGCGCCGCATCGGGGCCGGCGCCGAGAATCAGCAGCCGGGGTACCGGTACGATCGGCGCATGCAGCGCCGTGAAGGCGCCGCCGCGCGACGGCTGGCGCAGCAATTTCGGTTGCGCGCCGGTATGCAGGGTGCCGCTCTGGTTGCGGATCGCCGATTGCCGATCGTCGGGCATGCGCCACGCCAGGCTGCCGTCACCCCAGTCGATCCAGGTCGCGCCCGTCGGCAAATCCCGGTCTTCGCTCTCCACGACCGTAACGCAGAGACTCGCGCCTGACGGTGCCAACTGTCGTTCGGCGATCGTGCGGAACGGTTCGAAATCCGTCCCGGCATCGAGCCGTTGCAGCAGGATCCGTATCAGGCCATCGCAGCCGACGCCCATGCCCCAGACGTTATTGTCGTCTTCGCGCATGTCGTAGGTAATGGTGCGGGCATCCCCGGTGACGAATACCGTGTGCGCATGGGCGGCGAGATCGCCCTCGAGACAACCGCCGCTGACCAGGCCCTGGTAGTCGCCGCTTGGCGCGATGAGGATCCGGTGCCCGGCCTTGCTGTAGGTCGAACCTTCGGTCGCGATCACCGTCGCCAGCACGAGTTGTGTTTCAGTCTCTCGCCAGGCGTTGAAGCTGTCGATGATGTGTCGGGTGCTCATGGATCGCCGGACTCCTCGTTGCACAGCACGATCTTGCCCATCACCGCGTTGGCTTCGAGTATTTCATGTGCCCGGGCCGCCTCGGTCAGCGGGAATGTGGCATGAATCACCGGAGCGATCGCGCCGGCCTCGATCTTCGGCCAGACCTGTGAGCGCAGGCTGCGCGCAATTTCGCCCTTAAATGCCGGGCTGCGGTTGCGCAGCGTCGAACCGGTGATGACGAGACGCTTGGTCAGCACACGGCCGAGATTGAGCTCTGCCTTTGCGCCGCCGAGTATGCCGATAACGATGAGTCGTCCCCCGGTGTTCAGCAGCCGAGTGTTGTCGTCGAGGTAGGCGCCGCCGACGATATCGAGAATGACGTCGACGCCGCCCGCTGCAGCGCCGATGACGTCGATGAAACGCTCGGCGTGATAGTTGATCGCGCGCTCGGCGCCGAGTGATTCGCACAGCTCACGTTTCGCGTCGCTGCCGACTGTCGCGAATACACGGCTGCCGAAGGCGCGCGCCAACTGGATGGCCGTCGTGCCGATGCCGCTGGCGCCGCCGTGGACCAGCAGCGTCTCGCCGCTGGTCAGCCGGCCGCGGTCGAAAACATTTGTCCAGACCGTGAAGCAGGTTTCGGGCAGTGCGGCTGCCTGGGTCAGCGTGAGACCTTCCGGGACGGGCAGGCACTGCACCGCCGGCGCGGTGCAAAATTCGGCATAGCCGCCGCCGGCCAGCAGGGCGCATACCCGGTCACCGATCGAGAGGGAGGTCACGTCGTCGGCTATTGCCACGACGGTTCCGGCAACCTCCAGGCCCGGCAGGTCCGACGCGCCATCGGGCGGCGGATACAGGCCCCGGCGTTGCAGGCAATCGGGGCGGTTGACGCCGGCGGCCGCGATCCGAATCAGCACCTCGCCGGTATCCGGTTGCGGCACCGGGCGGGTGACCGGGTGCAGCACGTCGGGCCCGCCCGGCGCGCTGATCTCGATCGCTGTCATCTGTGCGGGTAAGTCCCGAGCGCCCATTACTGTCCGTACCGGGGTTGAAGTTGAGCGGAAGTATACCGGCATTAAACGTCCCGGTAGCGCAGGGCGGCAAGGCACGGCCGGCCGCCCTGTGCGCCGCGCGGCGGGCAAATATCAATTCGGCCGCTCCGGCGGTATGGTAGGTTGCAAGGTAAGGTCATTAACGATTTCAAGGGCCAGCCATGCCGGAAAAAATCCACCATCTGTCGGCCTCGATTCCGCGGCGCCATGAGCTGCCAGACCGCCGTGCCCGGCCGTTGCGTGACCTGCGGATCTCGGTCATGGATCGGTGCAACTTCCGTTGCCCGTACTGCATGCCCGAGGACAAGTATCACGAGCATTTCAAGTTTCTCGACAGCGCCGAACGGTTGTCCTTCGATGAGATCCTGCGCGTCGCGCGGCTTTTTGCCGGGCTCGGTGTCTCGAAGATCAGGATTACCGGCGGCGAACCCCTGCTGCGGCCCGGATTGACGGACCTGATCGGCGATCTGAGCCGTATTGAAGGTGTGGATGACATCGCGCTGACGACCAACGGTATTCTGCTCGGCCAGCATGCGGCCGCGCTGCGGGCCGCGGGGCTGAACCGGGTGACGGTTAGTCTCGATTCACTGGACGACGATGTGTTCGCGCAAATGAGCGGCGGGCGCGGCAACAAGGATCGCGTGCTCGATGGTATCGCCGAGGCGATACAGGCCGGCTTGATGCCGATCAAGGTCAATACCGTCATCAAGCGCGGCGTGAACGACTGCTGTGCCACGGCACTCGTGGATCATTTCCGCGGTTCCGGCGTGATCGTGCGGTTCATTGAGTACATGGATGTCGGCACGATCAATCACTGGCAGGCATCCGATACCGTGGCGTCCGCCGAACTGGCGCAGACCATCGGCGAGCGCTGGCCGATGGTCCCGGTCGAGAGCAACTATCACGGCGAGGTGGCGAGTCGTTACCGGTTTGTCGACGGACAGGGCGAGGTCGGGTTTATCTCGTCGGTCAGTGCGCCGTTCTGCGGTTCGTGCACGCGCGTTCGGCTGTCGTCGGACGGCCGGCTGTTCACATGCCTGTTTGCGGCGACGGGCACGGATCTGAAGGGTCCGCTACGGGGCGGTTCCGATGACGAAGCATTGCGAGAGATCATCAAGGCGGTCTGGAGCGGGCGTGAGGATCGCTACAGCGAAATACGCGCCGAACAGGGCGGCACCGGTGACAAGGTCGAGATGTATTACATCGGCGGCTGAGCGCACGCGATGGCGTCACGACACGAAGTGCCGATGTTGACCGCGGCAACCCTTCCGGGCGACCACATCGTCAAATGCGGGACGCGATGGCGTGACTGAGATGTCGCCGCTCTGGTCACCGGGTGCCGCGCGCCAGTCGGCGACTCACCTGCGGATATTCTGGCGGTGTGTCGAGCGCCGGACCGGCCGGCGTTTCGCAGACTATGCCGCGCTCCATCGCTGGTCGGTGACCGAACCTGCCGCGTTCTGGGCCGAGGTGGCCGCGTATTGCGACCTGCGGTTCGACGTGCCCGGCGCCGATGTGCTCTGCGATGCGTCACGCATGCCCGGCGCGCGCTGGTTCCCGGGCGCGCAGCTCAACTTCGCCGCTAACCTGCTGCGATATCGTGATGCACGGCCGGCCATTATTTTCCGGGATGAATCCGGCCGCCGACGCGAACTCAGCCATGCCGAACTGTACCGGCAGGTCGCCGCGATTGCGGCCGGACTGCGCGCAGCCGGTGTTGTCGCCGGTGATCGGATCGCCGGCTTCGTGCCGAACAGTCCAGAGGCCGTCATCGCGATGCTCGCCGCGGCCAGCATCGGTGCGATCTGGTCGTCGTGCTCGCCGGATTTCGGCGCCGACGGGGTGCTCGATCGCTTCAGTCAGGTGCGTCCGAAGATCCTGTTTGCGGCCGACGGCTACCGATACGGCGGCAAACGCATCGACTGCATGCCGGTCGTCGCCGAGCTGGCGCGGCGACTTGACGGCCTTGAGCGCGTCGTCGTCTTTCCGTTTCTTGCCGCCGAACCGGCGATCAATGATGTTCCGCGTGCCGTCGCGTGGTCGGCGTTTGCCGGCAGCGATACGGATATCGAGTTTGCGGCACTGCCGTTTGACCATCCGCTCTACATCATGTTCTCTTCGGGCACGACCGGTGCGCCGAAGTGCATCGTGCACGGCGCCGGTGGTACGTTGCTGCAGCACCTGAAAGAGCACCAGCTGCATACCGACCTGGATCGGGAAGACCGGTTCTTTTTCTTTACGACCTGCGGCTGGATGATGTGGAACTGGCTGGTCAGCGGGCTCGCGAGTGGCGCGACGATCGTGCTCTACGACGGCTCGCCGTTCAAACCCGATCCCGGTTCGCTATGGCGCATCGTCGATGAAGAGGGCATTACGGTGTTCGGTGCCGGCGCCCGGTATTTCGCCTCGATCGAGAAATCGAGCTTCACGCCGCGCACGCAAGGCAAGCTCGATTCTCTGCGCACCATCCAGTCGACCGGTTCGCCGCTCGCGCCGGCGAGCTTCGACTACGTGTACGACTCTATTAAACAAGATGTGGCGCTGCAGTCGATCTCCGGCGGCACCGATCTGCTCGGCTGTTTCGCGCTCGGCAATCCGCTCGGGGCAGTCTATCGCGGCGAGTTGCAATGCATCGGCCTGGGCATGGCCGTGGAGATATTCGATGCGGCCGGCCATGCGCTGGCGCCGGGACAGAAGGGTGAACTGGTTTGCACGCAGCCGTTTCCATCGATGCCGGTCGGTTTCTGGAACGATCCGGACGGCGCCGCCTATCACGCCGCGTATTTCGCGCGATTTCCCAATGTCTGGGCTCATGGCGATTTCGCCGAGCGCACAGTGCACGGCGGGCTGGTGATCCATGGCCGCTCGGATGCGACGCTGAATCCGGGCGGCGTGCGCATCGGCACGGCCGAAATCTATCGGCAGGTCGAGAAGATCGATGCGGTACTCGACTGTGTCGCCGTCGGCCAGGACTGGCAGGATGACACGCGTATTGTCCTGTTCGTGGTATTGCGCGAGGGTGTCGAACTGGATGCGGCGTTACGTGCGCGGATTCGTGACCTGGTGCGGGAACATGCCAGTCCCCGACACGTGCCGGCAAAGATTTGCGCCGTGCCCGACATCCCGCGAACGCGCAGCGGCAAGACGGCGGAACTCGCGGTACGCGCCATATTGCAGGACGAGCCGGTGAGCAACGCGAAGGCGCTGGCAAACCCCGAAGCGCTGGCGTTCTTCCGCGACCGCCCGGAGCTACGGTAACGATCTTTAATGGTGCCGGTGTACAGTTTCTTAAGTTTCTGAAGTTGTTCGCTGCAACGCATTTCGTCTGGCGCTACCGCAGCGCGGGTACCACGGCCTCGCCGATCAGCCGAATCGCCGCTTCCTGATTGTCATGCAGGCGCAACAATGTACCGGCCAGGCAGCCGGCCAGTCGCGGTGCAATTGCTGCCTTTATCGCGCAGCCGACACTTGCCGAGTCGCTGATGCGGCAGATACCAGGCGCCGGAAATGACGATCATCCGGCAGATCTTGCGAGTCAATCGTGACCAATCTATTTTGGCAGGCAGTTTAAGGTCTGATGGCTGGCCAGTCTTACAGCTGGCTGGATGGCCAAGTTGTTATAATGTCATTACAACAGTAGAATTTTGCAGCCAAGTAAAAGAGGCGGGCTACCATGAAATATGACCTGATCATCATCGGCGCCGGGCCCGGGGGCTGCATGGCCGCTCGCAAGGCTGCGCGCGACGGTCTGAATGTTCTGATCATTGAGAAATTAAAGGAAGCCGGTAAGGTGACGCGTTTCTGCAGTCGCCTGCTGCGACTCGGTGACGGCGCTTTTTCATCTGACAAGCCCATCACTGATGTGAATATCCATCGTGCGACATGCACCATTGAGGTCGGCGCGCCGGGGAAGCATATTGTTCGCTTGCATGAATTTCCGGAGGATGCATCTTTCTCCTATGCCGGTGAACTGGATCCGTGCTTTAACGAAACCTGGGTCTCCCCGGGTGGTGCTCAGTTCGATCGACAAACAACGCATAGAACCATCGATGGATTTGTTGTCGATAAGGAAATCATGCTTCAGGGGTTGCTCAGGGATGCCGAAGAAGCGGGCTGTAAGATACAGGCCGGTACGAAATGCCTGGAGATCGAAGATTCGGGAGATGGCGTTCGCCTCAAGGTAAAGACGAGCGCGGGTGAAGAAACCCTGTTGGCGAAGCGGGCGATTGTCGCCGACGGATCGTTTTCTTCGTTGGCAAAGCAGTTGGGATTCAACGAGGGGCGCGGAGACGGCCCTGGCAAGCTTAGATTCATGAGCTTTATCCTCGATCGTTGCGAACTCCCGTTCAGGGAGATGCGTCGGGCACGATTTACCCAGCCGTCAGTGCATAAGGGTTATCTCAATATCGGCCCGTGGCCGCCGGGCCTTTGGGAGATTAGCTGTTCGGCTCCGGTTGCGAGCCCCGTCAGGCTGCCACAAGTTTTACAGGAATTTCTGACCAACTCGGCGTTCAGTTATTTGTTCGAGGGTGCAACGATTGTCGACCGGCAGGGCTGCAGCATGGACCTGCGCCCGCCAGTGAGGGATGCCGCACGCGGTAACGTCATATGTATCGGCGATAACCTGGCCTATGCCGAGACGGCCATCAAGGGAGCTTTTGGTTGTGGTTATAAGGCAGCCGAAGCCTCAGCGCAGGCACTTGATGGCAAAGACGGTAATGACTTCTACAATCAGTACTGGACCCATGCTTTTAATTTCTTTAGCCCTCAGTACAACAAGCGCAGTAAGAGGTTGCCGCCGATTCCGGTAGTTCTGAATGACGAAGAGACAGACACTTTATTTGGTTGGTTTGCCAGCCATGGGATCTGTGGAATGCCTGCTGATATTTTGCCGGGTAACCAGGAAGAATTAATGGCCGACCTGCCGGAGATTGCCAGGAAGGTTTTTGGCGAAAAGAAAATCCGGGGTGATGAGGAGCTGGATGGTGAAGAAGCGGCATGATGTACGGGTGCCTGTACGGGTGCCGGTGCACAGTTTCTTAAGTTTCTGAAGTTTTTCGCCGCAACGCATTTCGTCTGGCGCTGACGGCTTGACTCCGGCCAGTGCAGTCGTCTGGCAATCTCTAGCGCATCCATCACGCTGAAAGCACCGGCCGACGGACGGGTTCGCCCGACTTCAGCCGCGACCAGCAGGCCGGGTTGCGTTTCTGCGCTTCAGACGGAGATTCAGGGGCGTCAGGAAACCTGCACGCGAGGCGTCGCCGGCCATTCGTGGGTCAATTGATGCTTTCACCGCGAAGTCGGCACTCGCCGAGTCGCTGATACCGCGGATACAGGGCGTTTGAAAGTACAATCCTCACAGGGTTGAGCGCCTTAATCTCCCCTGTCAGGCGATCTATGGACGAGCGATTCTGGATTGCGTTACTGATCCTTGCCGGCTTTGCCCTCTATGTAGCGGCAAAGGTGATTGCGGTCATGCAGAAGGGCGATCGTCAGTGGCAGCAGGTAGATAAGTCCAAGCTCAAGACCTGGGAAGACGAGGACGAATAACATTTAACCAGGGTTCTGACCCTATTCTATCTGCGGCACCCGTCGGGGATGCAGACATGGGGCCTTTATGGCATGGTTGTCAGGCGTGTACATACTCCGGTTATTCGATCCGTATAGTTAGGAGCGTGAAACATGATGATGCCGGCTCGTTGCCTCGCCCTGATTTTCACGGTCCTGATTGCTGCCTGCAACGGCGACTCCAATAACAACATCGGCATCGAGCCGCGCCCGGATCTGGTCGTCTCTGATATCGAGGTCAGCCAGGGTACGCAGAATCTGGACAACGACATGCCGCTGGTCGCCAACCGCTGGACGATCGTACGCGTCTATGTCAACGATGCGAACGGCGAGGGTGCCGGTACGGTGGCCGCACGGTTGACCGGTTTCCGTACATGCCCCGCGCCGGGTTGTCCGTCGAACGCGATCGGCAAGCAACCGCTTCCGGCGCTGACGCCGTGGAATCAGAACAAGGGAAATCTTGTCAACATACCGGCGGACGGTGGCAGTCGGGTCAATCTCGAAGATTCGTTCTGGTTTGTCCTGCCGCCATCATGGCGCCAGTATCCGGGCGAAATCGAGATTATTGCCGAAGTCGATCCGGACAATCTGACCGATGAATCGCAGGTCAACAACAATACGCGCAGTACCAGCGTGAGGTTCCATTCGGCCGACATGCTGCGTCTGCGCGCCGTCACGCTGCATCTTCACGAGTCGTGGGACAAGGACAAGCCGGAAGTCTTGTACGACTGCAACGAGCCTGATTTCTGGCGGATATTCCTGAACATGTTCCGTTTTCAGCCGGCTGCGCAGATGCTGGTCACCTGTCTGGACGAGCCGCTGGAGCCGTTTCCGCACGAAATTGCGACCATTGATATCCAGCCGTTCGAATGGGACATGGGTGATAAGCAAATCTGCGGCGATGCGCACACGCGGCTGAAATGGCTGATGGCGCAGGAGAATCTCAACGGCTTGTGGCACTACGTCGGCTTGATTGCCCCGACGCTCGGCGGACTGTGTAACGGCTGGGTCGGCGCGGCCAACGGCGACGCGGTCTGGTTAAAGATGTTCAGCTCGACCAGCACCGACCCGTGGGTGATCAGTGGCGGCCAGACGCTCGCGCACGAGATCGGACACAGTCGTTTGCCGAATCCGGATCATATCTTCTGCAAAGGTAACGAGGGGCCGCCGAACGGACAGGCCGACACCGAGTACCCCTTTATATTCCCGGATTGTCGTTTCAGCGGAAACAACGGCCGTGGCTTTTACGGACTGGACGTTTATTACTCACTTTGGCCGCAGGACGTCAGTGCGCCGACGGTTCTGCCCAACGGCGATCCGGACGCGATGGTCTCGCCGCCCGAATTGTTTCCGCTGATGGGTTATTTGCGACCGAGATGGACGGACCCGTACACCTATTGTGAATTCCTGAATGGCTATGTGACCACGCAGGGTTTCTTCTGCGATCGTGAACAGATCGAGGTCAATACGGGCGGCACTTTGACGCTCCCGGTGGTTGTATCGAACGTGCAGGCGGCCGCCATCAGTGCGAGCGGCGAACTGCTGCTGGTATCCGGGCGCGTCAATACGACGACCGGAGCCGGCAGGATCATGCAACTGGCGTTGCAACCGGCCGCATCGGTCTTTCAGCATGTCATCGATGACGCCAATGAGAAACTGGCGGACCAGGCGGCAACCGGCATCCTCGGGCGTTTTTCTCTCGAGGTTCTCGATGACACCGGCAACGTGCTCTATTCGGTGCCGATCACGGTCGATGAGACGATCGAGGAAGGCATCGAATCGGCTGACAAGTGGTTCGCCTTCGTCGAGCTCCTGGAGTTTCCGGCCGGGGCGAGCATGGTGATGCTCAGGGATACCGAGAATGCGGCCGATCTGGACTCGCGGACGCGCAGCGCCAGTGTACCCGCCGTCCGGTTTACATCGCTGACGCCGGGAGACGTACTCGATGCCGGCGATACGATCGGCTGGTCCGGGTCCGATGGAGATGGCGACGAGTTGCACTACACGTTGCGATACAGTCCTGATGGTTCGAGCTGGCATGTCATCGCGCTGGATGAACCGGGCTCCGGATGGCAATTGACCACGACCGACGATCTGCCGGGCAGTACCGCCGGTAGCCTGGAAGTCGTCGTCAGTGACGGTTTCAATACCGCTGCCGATATTTTCAGCGGCGTGATCGTGCCCGGCAAAGCGCCGCGGATCATTATCCAGAGCCCCGAGCCGAACCGGACCGTGAGCGGGGATAGCCCGGTCATCTTCGCCGCGTTCGCGCAGGATGCCGAAGACGGCCTGATCGATCCGCAAGCGATCGAATGGACATCGGATATCAGCGGGAGTCTCGGCAACGGCGGGGACCTGTTCGTCGATCCGGCGAGTCTTGCAGCCGGGCAGCACCGGATCACAGCCAGCGTCACGGACAGCAGCGGCATGAGCGCAGCGGCGTCGGTCGATATTTCATTCGCGGCCTCAGGTGCCCAATAGACTCACCGCGCACAATTGCGGTTTCCGAACACCTGGGCCCACGGCGATTTTGTCGAACGAACAGGGCATGGCGGGCTGATCTTTCACGGACGTTCTGACGCGACGTGCAATCCGGGCGGCTTGCGTATCGGCACGGTCGAGATCTATCAGCAGGTTGAGAAGATCGATGTGGTGCTTGATTGCGTTGCCGTCGGCCAGGACTGGCAGGACGACACGCGTATCGTCCTGTTCGTGGTGTTGCGTGAGGGTGTCGAACTGGATGCGGCGTTGCGTGCGCGGATTCGTGACCTGGTGCGTGAACCTGCCAGCCCCCGACACGTGCCGGCAAAGATTTGCGTCGTGGCCGACATCCCGCGAAGGCGCAGCGGCAAGATTGTGGAACTCGCGGTACGGGCTGCTGTGCAGGGTGAGCCGGTGCACAACGTGGCGGCGCTGGCGAACTCTGCAGCGCTGGCTTATTTCGGGATCATCCCGGTCTGCGATAGTGGTTCGGGCCACGATCGGCCGCCGGTCAGCCAGCTGCTATCGATGAATCGTTGCCGTGAGAGTTGAATCACGAGCCGAAAAAAAGAAACCCGGCGCAAGGCCGGGTTTCCTCATTCACTGAAAGTGAATTTGCTGTTAACGGGTCGCCGTAAACAAGGGCGTGATCAGTGTATTGATTCGGTTTGGAGGATCGCCTCGACACCCTGATAACAAACCCGAATGAACTGTCGTTGGGATTCGACAATCCTGTTCTGGCTTCCAGTTAACATAAAGTCGACCTGACCGGTGATGCGTCATCGGGCGGATCGAAGGGCAAGTTTATGCATTCATGTGCGATAGTGTCAATAGTCGTTTAAATAGAAAGAGTATATAAACTGAGTTCAATGGCCGGCAGGAGGCGGGCTGAACACGGCAGGATGACGAGACGCCGGCGCTCCCGGCAACCCGGGTCAGGCGATCCGGCGCGGCGGTCTATCATCCGGTTGGCGCTGTGCGGGTGGACGAAAGTCCGTGCGGCCAGCGTTGCCGACGTGGCGCACATGGTGAGCCACGTCGGGATTAGAATGAGTCGATGCCATCCCGTCTCTTTCATCCGGCCGTCGACGATTGGTTCGACGCCGCGTTCGCGGCGCCGACCGAGGTGCAGCGTCAGGCATGGCCGGCGATCAGCGCGGGCCGGCATACGCTGCTGGCCGCGCCGACCGGTTCGGGCAAGACGCTGGCCGCGTTCCTTGCCGCGATCGATGCGCTGGTCCGGGAAGGCGAGGTGTTCGGGTTGCCGGACGAGACGCGCGTCTTATATATCTCGCCGCTCAAGGCGTTGTCGAACGACATCCACAAGAACCTGGACGAACCGCTGGCCGGCATTGCCGAACGGCTCGGTCCGCTGAGTCCGCTGCAGATTCGTGCCGCCGTTCGCACCGGTGATACGCCGGCGGCAGAGCGTAACCGGATGCGCAAATGCCCGCCGCATATCCTGGTGACAACGCCCGAGTCGCTATACCTGCTGCTGACGTCCGAGTCCGGCCGCAACATGCTCGGCACGGTGCGCACGGTGATCGTCGATGAGTTGCATGCGGTGGCCGACAACAAACGCGGCGCCCACCTGATGCTGTCGCTCGAGCGACTCGCCGCGTTGTGTCCGTCGCCGCCGGCACGCATCGGCATATCAGCGACGCAGAAGCCGATCGAGATGATGGCGCGTTTCCTGCTCGGCGGTGCGGGGGTCGGCGGGCAGGCATCGCATCCTGATGCCGCCGCGACCGCTGTTGACTGCACGATCGTCGATACCGGTTTCGTGCGCGATCGTGACCTGGGTATCGAGGTGCCGCGTTCGCCGTTGGCGCCGGTCATGGCGGCCGAAGTCTGGACGGAGATCTTTGACCGGCTAGCCGAACTCGTCAACGTACATCGCTCGACGCTGATCTTCGTGAACACGCGGCGGCTCGCCGAGCGACTGGCCCGGCACCTGGCCGAACGCATCGGTGAAGAATTTGTCACTGCCCATCACGGCAGCCTGGCCCGCGAACACCGGCTCGAGGCCGAGCGCCGGCTCAAGGCAGGAGAACTCAAGGCGCTGGTCGCAACCGCGTCGCTGGAACTCGGTATCGATATCGGCGATGTGGATCTGGCCGTGCAGATCGGTTCGCCGCGCAGCATCGCGACGTTTCTGCAAAGGGTCGGGCGTTCCGGGCACGGCATCGATAGCGTGCCGAAGGGCCGGTTGTTTCCGCTGACCCGTGACGATCTCGTCGAGTGCACGGCGCTGCTCGATGCCGTGGGTCGCCGGGAACTCGATGCGATCCGGCTACAGGGTCCGGCGCTCGACGTGCTTGCCCAGCAGATCGTCGCCGAGGTCGCGGCGCGCGAGTGGTCCGTCGATGCGTTGTACGCAATGGTGACCCGCGCGTGGCCGTATCGCGACCTGTCACGCGAACGATTCGACCAGGTCATCCGGATGCTGGCCGACGGCTACGCGACGCGGCGCGGGCGACGGGCCGCGCATGTGCATTACGACGCTGTCAACGGACTGTTGCGTGGTCGCCGCGGCGCGCGGCTGATGGCTATCACGAACGGCGGGGCGATTCCCGATCATTTCGATTACGACGTAGTGATGCTGCCCGACGAGTTTTCGGTCGGCACGCTGAATGAAGACTTCGCGTTTGAGAGCCTGCCCGGCGATATCTTCCAGCTCGGCAACACGTCGTACCGGATCCTGAAGATCGAGACTGGCAAGGTCCTCGTCGAGGATGCCAGGGGCCAGCCGCCGAACATCCCGTTCTGGTTCGGTGAGGCGCCCGGCCGGACCGATGAGCTGTCGCTGGCCGTATCGCGCCTGCGCACGACGCTGTCCGGGTGGCTGGACGACGGCCTCGACGCGACCCGCGAACGTGTGGCCGAGGCTTTCGGTTTGTCGGCTGCGGCGGCCGAGCAACTCGTCGACTACCTTGCGACGGCAAAGGCCGCGCTCGGGACGCTGCCGACGCAGCAAGAGATCGTCTTCGAGCGGTTCTTTGACGAGGTCGGCGATACGCATTTCGTTATTCATTCGCCCTATGGTTCGCGGCTGAACCGTGCCTGGGGACTGGCGATCCGCAAGCGGTTCTGTCGCAAGTTCAATTTCGAACTGCAGGCTGCCGCGCTCGAGGACAGCATCGTGCTGTCGCTGGGACCGACGCATAGTTTTCCGCTCGAGGAGGTCGCCGGTTACCTGAAACCGGCCACGGTGCGCACCGTCCTGTCGCAGGCCGTGCTGGCCGCGCCGATGTTCCCGACGCACTGGCGCTGGGCGGCGAGCATCGCGCTGGCCGTGCGGCGTAATCGTAACGGGCGCCGCGTGCCGCCAATTTTTCAGCGCAATGACGGTGAGGACCTGATGGCCGTCGTGTTTCCGGACCAGCTGGCCTGCGCCGAGAACATCGCCGGCGATCGCGAGATCCCTGATCACCCGCTGGTCTGGCAGACGATGACCGATTGCCTCGATGACCTGATGGACACCGATGGCCTGGAGGTATTGCTCGGACGCATTGCCGCCGGCACGGTCGTGGTGACAGCCCGCGATCTGCCGACGCCGTCGCCGCTCGCCCAGGAAATTATCACGGCGCGACCGTTCGCGTTTCTCGACGATGCGCCGGCCGAAGAGCGTCGGACCCAGGCCATCCGCACGCGCAATATGCTTGATCCGGAGGAGGCCGCGGACCTGGCGCAACTGAGTCCCGAGGCCATCGACCGGGTCTGCGCCGAGGCGTGGCCCGAGCCGCGCGATGCCGACGAGCTGCACGATGCGCTGGTGCTGGGCGGATTCCTGGCCGAGGGTGAGGTGGCCGCCGAATGGCGCCCATGGCTGGACTCGTTGACTGCCCAGCGACGGGCCACCCTGGTGCGGACCGCGGCCGATGGCCCGGTCTGGGTAGCCGCCGAACGGCTTGGCCAGATCCTGCGGGTTGTGCCTGCTGCCAAACTGTCGCCGCCGATCGATGCCGTCGGTGATCCGGGCGACCCTGCCGGCGCGGCATCGCCCCCGGCCGGATCCGCGCTCGTCGAACTGGTGCGCAGCCGCCTGGAAATGCTCGGGCCGGTGCGCGTCGACCAGCTTGCGGCGGGCTGGGATCTGGCTATATCAAACATTAAGATAGCATTACATACTCTTGAATCAGAAGGGTTTGTTATGCGAGGTCATTTTCGCTTCGGGGCCGGCGCAGAACCGGAATGGTGTGACCGGCGGCTGCTCGCCCGCATCAGCCGGTACACGATCGGCGATCTGCGCCGGCGCATCGAGGCCGTCTCGCCGGCGGCTTTCATGCGCTTCCTGTTTGCCTGGCACGAGATCGGGTCCGACGATGCGGAAGGGCCGGATGCGGTGCGTCGGGCGTTGGACCGGCTGCAGGGTTTTGCGGCGTCGGCCGCGGCCTGGGAAAGCGGTCTGCTGGCGCGGCGCGTCTACGGATACCTGCCGATCTATCTCGATGAATGCCTCGCCTCCGGCGAAACCGCCTGGTTGCGGCCGGCCGGGGAGTCATCGTCCGGCCGCCGGTCGGGCCCTGTCCGCAGTACGCCGATCACGCTGATCAACCGGGCGGATGCCGGCGCCTGGGCGCCGCTGTTCGGCCGGGATGCGGAACCCGATTTGTCGCTGCGCGCAGTGAAGGTCCGTGAGGCGCTGCGTGAACACCGGGCCACTTTTTTTGCCGACCTCGTGACGATGACCGGGTTGTTGCGGACCGAAACCGAAGCGGCGCTCGGCGAGTTGGTGGCGCACGGGTTGGTGACTTCCGATCGCTTTGGCGGGCTGCGCGCGTTGATTACGCCGTCGGCCCGGAGGGTGCGTTTTGCGCGTGACCGACGGCGGGCAGCGGCCGGCATCGATGCGGCCGGCCGCTGGTCGCTGACGGAGCCGGCCGCCGAGGGCGCTGAATATACCGATCAGGCGATCGAAACGATTGCCGGTGTGTTGCTCGAGCGTTACGGCGTCGTGTTCCGCGCCTTGTTGACGCGGGAATCGCGACGCCTGCCGCCGTGGCGCCTGCTGGCCCGGGTATTGCGGCGCATGGAGGCGCGCGGCGAGATTCGCGGCGGGCGTTTCGTCAGCGGTTTTTCCGGCGAACAGTTCGCGCTGCCCGCTGCCGTCACGGCGCTGCGCACGTTGCCGAAAGAGGGTGACGATGGCCGCAGGATCGTCATCGCCGCGGCCGACCCGCTGAACCTGGCCGGGATCGTGACGCCCGGGCAACGGGTTCCGGCGACGTCACGTAACCGCCTGCTGTATCGGCACGGGCGCCCGGTCGCGGTGCTGGTCGGCGGCGTGTTTGCATGGCTGGGGCAGGCGGATGCCGCCGATGAATGGACGGCGCGGCACATGCTGGTTCGAAACGATCCGCGTGTGACTTATATTGACGGGCCATCCAAGTTAAACTAAAGCCTGAAAAAACAATAGATAATTCTAATATCTTCTCGAGGTGTTTAATATGGCGGATGCGAACGGGACCGGCCTCAGTCGCCGGTCCGTGCTGGTTGGCACGGCCGTCGCCGGTCTGACGGCGTGTGGAGGACAAACGATGAGCAGGACAGATGCCACCGAAAAATCGGCTCTTGAGGTCGCCAACGAGACGCTGGTCAACGAGTTCTGTCGTGACTGGTCGACACGGGACGTGGCGGTGCTGCGGCCCTATCTCGCCGAGGATCTGCTGTATCAGGTCGCGCCGAGTCGTCCGCTGATTGAGTCGCGTGATGCGTTTGAGCAGCAGATGGGTGGCTGGCTGCAGGGACTGGAATCGGTACGCTGGGAAATCCTGCGGTCACACGTGATCGGTCCGGTCGTGCTCAATGAGCGTATCGACCACTTCAATGCGCCCGAGGGCGGCCGCGGTCCGAGCATGCGCTTTCATGTCGTCGGCCATTTCTTTATTCAGGACGGTGTCATCGCTGTCTGGAAAGACTGGCCGATGCCGGGTGCCCGCCAGGTCATCGGTTAGCCGGCGCGGCCGGTTGGCGCTCACTGGCCTCGCGGATACCTCCCACCGTGTACCTGCCTGCTGAACATCCGGCGATTACTCGCCACTTTGTCGACCTCGGCGACCGCCAGGTCCATTTTCGTCTCGCCGGCTCCGGTCCGCCGTTGCTGGTGCTGCACCAGAGTCCGACGTCGTCGGCCGAGATGGCCACCGAAATGGAGGCCTTTGCACACCACTTCACGGTGATCGGCGTTGACACGCCGGGTTGCGGCCTGTCCGACGGCCTGCCCGATGAGCGGCCCGACCTGGGCAGATTTGCCGAGGCGCTGGATGAGTTTGTCGTTGCGCTCGATCTGGATCGTTTCCTGATCTATGGCTATCACACCGGTGCGATTATCGGTTTCGAGTACGCGCGCCGTTATCCGCACAAGTGTGCCGGTGCCGTCGTTAACGGACTCGCCGTGCTCGAGGGCGCCGAACTCGACGACATGCTCACGCATTACAACGCCGTGCCCGCGCCGGTCCCCGACGGCGGGCACCTGCTGTGGGTCTGGGCCAGGCTCCGTGACCAGAAGCTGTTCTTTCCGTGGTATCGGCGTGAACCCGGCGCGCGTCTGGCGCTCGACCTGAGCGACGGCGAAGCGCTGCACCCGTATCTGCTGGATTTCCTGCGTGCCGAGGAGGGTGGCCGCAAGCCGTATCAGGCAGCGCTCGCTTATCCGGCCCGGGAACGCATGCCGGGTATGCGTGCGCCGGTCTATCTCGTGAATATCGCTCCGGATCCGCTGACGCCGCATCCGGAGCGGCTGGACGGATTCCCGGACTGCGTCGAGCGGCGGATCTTTACCGACCCGCTCGTGATGCGGGAGCAGATGCTTGCGTTCCTGCTGCGCCATGCGGCGCTAGCCGAAGTCGATATTCCGCGCCGGTCCGTCGGCAACTATGCAGGCCTGCTGCGCAAGGACGTCGTCAATACCGAGGCCGGTCCTGTGTTCGTCCGTATGTCGGATCCGGGGCCTGACACGGCGGTGGTGATCCTGCATGACGCAGGGTCTTCGTCACGTCGCTGGGCGGCGACGGCGACGCAACTCGCGCGCGACTGGGGTGAGCGGCGACGCATCATCCTGATCGATCTGCCCGGACACGGTGAAACCTGCGCGCGGCACCTGCCGCGCTTTACCGCGTCCGCTATCTCCATACTGTTCGACAAGGTTATGCAGGCCGTCGATTCGGGGCCGATTGAGCTGATCGCGGAAGGCGCTGCCTGCATCATCGCCGCGGCGATCGGCAACGCGCACCCGGAATCCGTCGGGCGGCTTGTGCTGATCGACCCGTGGCTGTTCGACGCGGCCGAGTGCGACTCGCTGGTCAACGGTTTCCTGCCGGACCTGGCGGCGCGTGACTACGGACAGCACCTGGCCGAGGCCTGGTACTTCATTCGTGATGGCGAATTGTTCTGGCCCTGGAATGCGCCGCGCGTTGCCCATGCCCTCGCCCGCGCACCCGATATCGAGCCGGCGGAGCTCCACGAGCGGGTCGTCGACCTGTTGCTGGCGAGCCGCGTGCTGCCGCACCTCGTCGCAGAGTTGTTAGCCACGGACCTGTCGGCCGAGCTGGCCATGTTGCCGATGCCGGTCGACTGCTGCGCGCGGGCCGGCGGCGCTCACGAACGACGGGCTGAGTTGACCGCTCGAATCGCGCCGCTTGGCGCCTATAATGCGTTGCCCGCAGATCGGCGACGGTGGGCCGCCGAGATCGTCCAGATGCTGAAAGACCGGCACTGAATCGGGCACAATAGCGGGCTGGATGCACGCATTGTCGCCGGAACAGTTAATACAACAGGATTTAAGAATGTCTGCTAACTTACAGGAAAATAAAGACATTATTTCTCAGCTCAGCGATGTTTGCGGGGCGGAGCAGGTGTTGACCGATGACGCCGATCGCGAGTTCTATGCGATGGACGTCTACAATTTTCGGGAATTACCGATCGCCGTGGTCCAGCCCGGCAGCGTCGAGGAGCTGCAACAGGTTGCGCGCATCGCCTCGGCGGCGGGTGTGGCGCTGGTCCCGCGCGGCGGCGGCGCCTCTTACACCGACGGTTTTCTGCCGGCCACCGCCCACTCGCTGTTGATAGATACCGGGCGCCTGACGGCCGTCGTCGAGATCAACGCGGAAGATATGTACGTGACGGTCGAGCCGGGCATCACGTGGGCGGACATGACGGCGGCGCTCGCGACCAAGGGGCTGCGAACAGCATTCTGGGGACCGTTTTCCGGTTTAAGGGCCACCGTCGGCGGCTCGATGTCGCAGAACGCGGTCAGTCTCGGCTCGGGTACCTACGGTTGTTCCGCCGACACGGCGCTGTCGTTCGATATCGTGCTGGCCAACGGCGAGATCCTCAGCACCGGGTCGAAGGCGATGGACAAGTCGTCGCCGTTTTTCCGTCATTACGGCCCCGACCTGACCGGGCTGTTCACCGGGGACGCGGGCGCGTTCGGCATCAAGGCGCGAATTACGCTGCGACTGGTCCCGGTGCCGGCTTATTCGGGTACCGCATCGTTCGGCTTCAACGATTTTGATGCGATGGCCGACGGCATGGCGCGGGCGGGCCGGACCGGCGTTGTTGCCGATGACTTCGGTCTCGATCCAAAGCTGCAGCAGGGACAACTCGGCAAGGCGAGCACGAAAGATGCCGTGCAGGCGGTCTGGGCCGTGCTGAAAACGTCGACGAATCCGCTCGACGGTCTCGTGCGCGTCATGAAGATGGCGATCGCGGGCAAGCGGTTCCTGAGTGGTTTCGATTATTCGGCGCATTACGTTGTCGAAGGCGCGAGTCGTGCGGAAGTCAGCGCCAAGCTCGCGACCATCCGCCAGGCGATGGCCGGCCACGGTACCGAGATCGCCAATACCATTCCGACGGTCTTGCGTGCGATGCCGTTCATCCCGCTGTACCCGATCCTCGGGCCCCGTGGCCAGCGCTGGGTGCCGATGCACGGCATCCTGCCGTTCTCCAGAATCAAGGTGTTTAACCGGCGCATGGCCGAGATGTATGCCGAGCACGCTGCCCAGATGGAAACGCTGAAGGTCGAGAAGGCCGCGATGTTCACGAGCATCAGCACCAACGGTTTTCTGTACGAACCGGTGTTCTATTGGGAAGACGACCGGACGCCGTATCACAAGCGCTATCTGCCGCAGGAGTACCTCGACACGTTGCCGGAGTATCCGGCCAACCCCGAGGGTCGGGCATTGGTCGCGACCCTGCGCGGCAAGATCCAGGATATCTTCTGCGACATGGGCGCCGTGCACATGCAGGTCGGCAAGAGCTATCCGTACCTGCGCGGCCGCCAGGCGCAGGCCACGCAAATCCTCAAAGACGTGAAAAAGAGCCTCGACCCGGACGGGCTGATGAATCCCGGGGCGCTCGGAGGTCTCGAGGGCTGAGCTCTCCGCCGCGGCGAGGCTGTGCCGGGCGGGGCTGCGACGCCCGGCCACGCAGGCGTCCATCTCGTGCCGTCATGGGCTCCGCCCGTAGAATTAAATAATCTATTTAAATTAATGAATTGAAGAGGTTTGTTATGTTCGTTTCGAGAAAAATTCTGATGCTGTCGGCCGTGGTCGCGGTAGTGTTATCCGCCTGCTGCGGGTATCAGCCGGCGGCGTCGGCCTGCGGTGACGCGTCATCTGCCGAAGGGGCATCCGCACCGGCGGCGGCCCCGTCCGGCGAAGCCGACATCACCACGCGGCTGGCCGGCGCCGATCTGAAGCGCGGCCAGACGATGTATTTTCAATGCCGCGCCTGCCACAGCCTCGAAGAGGGTGGCGCGAACAAGGTGGGCCCGAATCTGCACGGCGTGTTCGGCCGCAAGGCCGGCTTGACGCCGGGATTTGCTTACTCGGAAGCGCTGACGGAGTCGGACGTCGTCTGGACCATCGAGGCCATGGACGAGTGGCTCGCGCGTCCGAGCCAGTTCCTGCCGGGTAACCGGATGGTGTTCATTGGCGTCAAGGACGCCCAGGACCGGGCCAGCCTGATTGCCTATATGCAGCAGGAAACCGGGGCGCTGTAATTCTCGCGGGCGGCGCGCAGCCGCTCGAACCGTCGGTGTGCAGGCGGTTCGCTGGACGCCGGTCATCCCGGCCCGGACCGCGGCTGATGGCCAGGCCCCCGGGATCGGTCGCCCGGAATTCCGCCGGTGCCGGTCCTCCGGGCCCCTCTGCAGGCCTGCGGCCGCCACAAGGCGGGGTAGTGGGTTTCTCGTAACCGATTTGTAACAATCGGCGGGTCTAATGGCCGCGAACCAATGCAACCCGGCGAGTTCCATCCCAAGGCAATGACACCGCGAAAAATCCTGCTGGTCGAGGACGAGGCGCCCATTCGGCAAATGGTCGCTTTCAATCTCGGCCGCGCCGGGTTTGCAGTCGTCGAGGCCGAAGACTGTGCGACGGCCCGGGCCATGATTGCGGACGAACGGCCGGACCTGGTCCTCGTCGATTGGATGCTGCCCGATTCAAGCGGGCTGGAACTCATACGGATGCTGCGTCGGGATGAGGCCAATCGCGACCTGCCGATCATCATGCTGACGGCCAGGGCCGAAGAACGCGAGAAGGTGATCGGCCTCGACGGCGGCGCTGACGACTACGTGACGAAGCCGTTTTCACCGCGTGAACTGATTTCCCGGATCAACGCACTGCTGCGTCGTTCGGCGTCGGCCACCGATGCGCCGCTGGAGGCGGGCGACCTGCGTCTGGACCCCGTCAGCCATCGGGTCACCGTCGGCGACCGTGAGATCGGACTCGGGCCGACCGAGTATCGCCTGTTGAAATTCCTGCTGGAGAACCCGGAGCGTGTTTACAGTCGCGGTCAATTGCTCGATCGCGTCTGGGGCCAGAACGTGTATGTCGAGGAGCGGACGGTCGACGTACATGTCCGCAGGTTGCGCAAGGCACTCGAGGAATCCGGCGCGGACCGATTCGTCCAGACGGTCCGGGGCGCCGGCTACCGGTTTTCGCTGCATTGAACATGAGTACGCCCTGGATAGCCGCCGTGGGTCGGCACCTCGCCGTGTTCACGGCCGGCACGCTGATCGGCGCGCTCTACGGGCGCCCGTTGATCGGCGCCTTTATCGTGGTCACCGGGCTGCTGCTCTGGCATCTGTATAACCTGTGGCTGCTTGAGCGCTGGCTGCAAACCGGAGACCTCGCGGAGATGCCGGCCGGCAATGGCACATGGGCCCGCGTGTTTGCGCGGGCGAAATTCATCGCTACGCAGAACAAACTGAATCGGAAGAAGTACCGTCGGTTGGTCAAGGAATTGCGCACGTCGATGAAGGCCTTTCCCGACGGCGGGATCATTCTGAGCCCCAACAACGAGATCATCGCGACCAACAAGGCGGCGCGCCTGCTCCTCGGGCTCAAGCGCAAGCGTGATCGGGGCCAGCGCATCGACAATTTCATCCGTCACCCGTCGTTCGTCGCGTTTCTGGACGCGGGTCGCAAGAAGGAGACCGTCGAAATCCCGGCGCCGCACGGGGAAAAGTGGTTGTCTTGTCGCCTGATGCCTTATGGCCCCGATCAGCGCCTGCTGCTCGTGACCGATGTTACGCGGGCCCGGAAACTCGAAACGATGCGGCGGGATTTCGTCGCCAACGCATCGCACGAACTGCGCTCGCCGCTGACCGTGATTGCGGGCTACCTCGATGCGCTGGATGAAGCCGAGGACCTGCCGGATACCTGGTCACGACCGGTTGCCGATATGCGTGAGCAGACCCGACGGATGAGTCAACTCGTTGTCGACCTGCTGCAGTTGTCGAAGCTGGAATCATCGGCGCCGGGTCCGTTGGATGCGGCAATCGATATCGTGTCGATGTTGGCGGTGGCCCGGCACGAAGCCCTGGCGGCGCCCGCACACCCGCGTCGTATCGAGCTCGATATTCACAGCGACGCCGGGTTGCTGGGCGAGGAGTCGGAGATTCGGTCGGTGGTGGCGAACCTCGTCTCGAATGCCGTGCGCTACACGCCCGAGGACGGGAGTATCGTGATCGGCTGGTCGGTCGATGATGCCGGCGGCCATCTGTCCGTGGCCGATACCGGTATCGGTGTCGCGCCCGAGGATGTGCCGAGGTTGACCGAGCGGTTCTTCCGCGCGGATGGCGGACGGGCGCGGCAACAGGGCGGAACGGGCCTGGGACTGGCGATCGTCAAGTACGCGCTGCGTCGGCACGACGCCGAACTGGACATCAACAGCGAACCGGGTCGCGGCAGCCGGTTCACATGCCATTTTGCGCCGCAAAGAATAGACCGCCGCCCCGGGCACCCGGATGGCTCGGAACGGCCGGATCCGCGTGAGGAATCGAGATGACAGCAGACAGCGAACAGTTTGGCCAGCATATTTCCCGGCGCTTCAACGAAGAACTGGAAGACCTGCGCAGTGAGGTGCTGCGCATGGGCGGTTTGGTCGAGCAGCACCTGGATGTTGCCATCGAAGCGATCACTGCCGGTGACAGCGCCATGGGATTGCGGGTTGCCGGTGAGGATTACCGCATCAATGAACTCGAGGTCAGTATCGACGAGGAATGCAGTCGCATCCTCGCGACGCGCGGCCCGGCGGCCGCCGATCTGCGCCTGATCATGGCCGTGATCAAGACGATTACCGATCTGGAGCGAATCGGCGACGAGGCGCAGCGGATCGGCTACCTCGCGTCCAGTCTGGCCAGCGATGTGCGGCCGCACGATCACTACAGCGAATTGCGGGCGCTCGGCGAGCATGTGCAGACGATGCTGCACGACGCGCTGGATGCGTTCTCGCGACTCGATGCCGGCGACGCGCTGTTGATTATCGAGGAGGACAAGCTCGTCGATGAGGAATATGACCGGATTACCCGGCAGTGCATCAGCCTGATGATGGAGGATGCCCGCACGATCCGGCGTTTCATGGACGTGAGCTGGGTGGCGCGGGCGCTCGAGCGTATCGGCGATCACGCAAAAAACGTTGCCGAGTACGTGATCTATATGGTTCACGGTGCCGACATCCGGCACACGCGGATCGAGCAGATTCGCGAGGATATCGGCGTGGATGAGGGCAAGCCGGGCCGTTCGAAGGAACCCCGGGGTTGACATATTTTCTTAACAATCGCCGCCTAAACTGTGCCTGTGTTCAATCAGTGCCATCCAGTGGAGGTTACCGTGTCAATTAACATGAAAGCCGCAGCGTGTGTCGCCGCCGTCGTCATCGGCGGAGCGGCGGGTTTGCCGGCGCAGGCCCAGTCGGCCCGCGATTACATCAGCATCGTCGGCTCATCGACGGTGTATCCGTTTGCCACCGTCGTCGCCGAAAACTTCGGCAGGTCGACGCGCTTCAAGACGCCGAAAATCGAATCGACGGGATCCGGCGGCGGACTGAAACTTTTCTGTTCCGGCGTGGGTGTCGGGAATCCCGATATCACCAACAGTTCACGGCGCATCAAGCAATCGGAGGTCGATCTTTGCGCCGCCAACGGCGTCGCCGATATCGTCGAGGTCAAGATCGGCTACGACGGCATCGTGCTGGCGAACTCGGTGTCGTCGGCGGTGTATCGACTGACGCGCGCGCAGATCTTTCTCGCGCTGGCGAGGGAGGTTCCCGATCCGGACGGCAGCGAGCGGCTCGTGCCCAATCCCTACCAGAAATGGAGTGACATTGATCCGACATTGCCCGCGGACGTCATCGAAGTTCTCGGGCCGCCGCCGACGTCCGGAACGCGTGACGCATTTGTCGAACTCGCCATGGAAGGCGGATGCAAGACCTTTGGCTGGATCGGTGCGATCAAGGGTCAGGACAAGAATCGTTTCAAGAGCATCTGTCACACCATTCGCGAAGACGGGCGATTCATCGAAGCGGGTGAAAACGACAACCTGATCGTGCAGAAGCTCAGGGCCAATCCGCAAGCGCTCGGTATTTTCGGCTTCAGTTTCCTGGACCAGAACGAGGATACCGTCCAGGGATCGTTCGTCGACGGTCAGGCGCCGACGTTTGATGCGATCGCCGCAGGCGCCTATCCCGTATCCCGTCCGCTGTACTTCTATGTCAAGAAGGCGCATGTCGAAGCGATTCCCGGAGTTCGTGAGTATCTTGCCGAATTCACCAGTGACAAGGCGATGGGCGAGGACGGCTACCTGGCCGATAAAGGGCTCATTCCACTGCCGAATGATGAGCGGCTGGCCGTCATACGCGCCGTCACCGGCCTGGAGCCCATGACGCTGACCCGAAACTGAACGTGATCCTGGCAGTGCACGTTGCTATCGATGCGGCGGCCCGGGGACGGGCCACCGCTTTTCCTTTCGCCGTTTTGCCTTTGACAGCCGATTTATGCAGCTATCGACCTTACTGCTCCTGCTGACCGCGGCATCGATGGCCGCATTCTGGCTCGGCCGGCGCAAGGCCGTGGCCGCAGTCGGCGGTACGCGTGCCATCCGCAATCTGCATTCGTTGCCGGGATATTACGGTTACTACGCAGCGATCTGGTGCGCCGTGCCCGGATTGCTGCTGATCGGCGTCTGGCTGGCATTCAGTGATTCGATCATCATGGCCCGCGTCACGAGCATCCTGCCGCCGCACCTCGTCGGTGATTCGGGCGGCGATCTCAGCCTGATCGTGAACGACATCAAGAATATGGCCGCGGGGCAGTTTGCGAACCCGGCCAGGGCCGTCGAACTGCAGCCGGCCGTCGAACTGTACCGGTCCCTGACGGTCTCCTCGCGCTGGATCCTGACGGTGCTGCTGGCGCCCGTATTGCTGGCCGGCTTCGGTTACGCGTGGTCCCGGCTGACGCCTGCGTTCCGGGCGCGCAACCGGGTCGAACGCGTCATCAAGATCCTGCTCATCATGGCTTCGTCGCTAGCCGTATTCACGACGATCGGTATTCTGCTGTCGGTCGTCTTCGAGGCCTTCCGGTTCTTCCAGAAAGTACCCGTGGCGGACTTCCTGTTCGGACTGACCTGGAGTCCGCAGACGGCGATCCGCGCCGATCAGGTTGGTTCGTCGGGCACTTTCGGCGCCATACCGCTGCTGGCCGGTACGTTGCTGATTTCGGGCATTGCGCTGCTCGTTGCCGTGCCGGTCGGGCTCATGATTGCGATCTATCTTGCCGAATACGCGACGCCGCGCATTCGTACCTGGGTCAAGCCAATTCTGGAGGTGCTGGCCGGCATTCCCACCGTGGTTTACGGCTACTTTGCGGCACTGACCGTCGCGCCGTTGTTGCGGGGTTTCGGCGACTCACTCGGACTCAGCGTCTCTTCCGAAAGCGCGCTCGGCGCCGGTCTCGTCATGGGCGTCATGATCATTCCCTTCGTATCATCGCTGTCCGACGACGTCATCAATGCGGTCCCGCAGTCGCTGCGCGACGGCTCATTGGGGCTGGGCGCGACGCCGTCCGAGACGATCAAGCGCGTCGTGTTACCCGCGGCGCTGCCGGGGATTGTCGGCGGCGTGTTGCTGGCGGCTTCGCGCGCGATCGGCGAGACCATGATTGTCGTCATGGCGGCCGGTCTCTCCGCCAACCTGACGATCAACCCGCTGGAAGCCGTGACCACGGTGACCGTGCAGATCGTGACGCTGCTGGTCGGCGATCAGGAATTTGACAGCGCCAAGACGCTGGCCGCATTCGCGCTGGGGTTGATGTTATTTGTCGTCACGCTGGCGCTCAATGTCCTCGCGCTGGCGGTGGTGCGTAAATACCGCGAGCAGTACGAGTAGCCGGATGCCCGGCTTTGTTTATTGGTGACACGGGATCGTATCGAACGGATGGACAGGCAAAGACACTTGCTGACTGGTGAGCAGACCCGGGTGCGGGTCGCGGCGAGCCTGGCGCGCCGGTATCGGCAGGAATTCCTGTTCCGCCTGTTCGGGATCGTATCCATCGTGATCGGCGTCGGATTCCTGCTGTTTCTGTTCACGACCATTATCGGCAATGGATACTCCGCATTCTGGCAGACGACTATCAAGCTGGATGTGATGATCGAAGAATCGGTGGTCGATCCGGATGGGTCGCGGGATCCGGAGACGCTGGCGGCGGCGAACTATGCGCGCCTGATTCAGGATGCATTGCTTGAAGTCTACCCGGAAGCTGCCGGCCGGCGTGACCGCCGGGCGCTGAAATCGCTGGTCAGTACCGGCGCGGCGTATATTTTGCGCGATCGCGTCGTCGACGATCCCGCGTTGATCGGCACGCGCCACTCATTCTGGTTGTTGGCGGATGACGAGGTCGACATGCTGATCAAGGGGCACGTCGAGGCGGGCGGCGACGAGGCGTTGCGCCGACTCAGCGACCGGCAGGTCGGATGGATCGAGGGGTTGCAGGCCGCGGGCCGGATCAAAAAAAGATTCAATACTCAATTCTTTACGGCCGGGGATTCGCGTGAACCGGAAATGGCCGGTATCTGGGGAGCGACGAAGGGGTCGTTCTTCATGCTGCTCGTCACGCTGTTGCTGTCGTTCCCGCTCGGCGTCGCCGCGGCCGTTTACCTGGAAGAATTTGCGCCGAACAACCGGTGGGTTGATGTGATCGAGGTCAATATCAACAATCTCGCCGCCGTGCCGTCGATCGTTTTCGGCTTGCTCGGCCTTGCGGTATTTATCAACTTCGTCGGTTTGCCGCGCTCGGCACCCATCGTCGGGGGGCTCGTGCTGACGCTGATGACGCTGCCGGTGGTGATCATCGCGGGGCGTGCGGCGCTCAAGTCCGTGCCGCCGTCCGTCCGCGAGGCCGCCCTCGGGGTCGGCGCTTCGCAGATGCAGGTCATCTTCCACCATGTGCTGCCCCTGGCGATGCCCGGCATGCTGACCGGCGCGATTATCGGCATGGCCCGGGCGCTCGGAGAGTCGGCGCCGCTGCTGATGATCGGTATGATTGCCTTCATCGTCGAGGTGCCGAATTCACCGACGGATCCCGCGACGGCGCTGCCGGTGCAGGTCTATCTGTGGGCCGATAGTCCGGAGCGCGCATTCGTCGAGCGGACTTCCGCTGCGATTATCGTCCTGCTTGCGTTCCTGCTGGTCATGAATGCGACCGCGGTTTGGCTCAGAAACCGTTTCGAACGGCGCTGGTAGCCGGGCCATGGAAGATTACGTCGCAGGAGCCTGATGAAGATGCTGCAACCAGACTACGGCTTCGGCCCAGAGAGCACCCACATGCGATCCGATGCAAAAAAATCAGTCGAACCCGTCGCCGCCGATCTGGAGCGGGTCGATCAGGAAGATGCGGCCTCCGATCCGTCGGGATCGGATGATGCCGGGATTGCCGCTCCTTCTGGCGCGTATGCCACGATCGGCGATATCACCGCGCGGGATCCGGTCATGACGGTACGCGCGGGTGAGGTCTTCTACGGTGAGTCCCAGGCGCTGATCGACATCAATCTCGATATCGGACGCCACGAGGTCGTGGCAATGATCGGTCCTTCGGGTTGCGGCAAGTCGACGTTCCTGCGCTGCCTGAACCGCATGAACGATACCATCGAGTCGGCGCGGGTCACGGGCGAGTTCCTGCTCCACGGCGAGAACATCTATGCGAAGAAATCCGATGTTGTCTCACTTCGTGCGCGTGTCGGCATGGTATTTCAGAAGCCCAATCCGTTTCCGAAATCGATCTATGAAAACGTTGCCTATGGGCCGCGGATTCACGGGCTCGCCGTGAGCCGGGCGGAGATGGACGATGTCGTTTACGGCAGCCTGGAGCGCGCCGGGCTGATCGACGAGGTCAGGGACCGGCTCGACGAGCCCGGGACCGGGTTGTCGGGCGGCCAGCAGCAGCGCCTGTGCATTGCCCGGACGATTGCCGTCAATCCCGAAGTCATCCTGATGGACGAACCCTGTTCGGCGCTGGATCCGATTGCGACCGCGAAGATCGAGGATCTGATCGATGAGTTGTCGCAGAATTACGCCATTGCAATCGTCACGCATTCGATGCACCAGGCCGCGCGCGTGTCGCAGCGCACGGCTTACTTTCACCTCGGGCGCCTGATCGAGGTCGGGCCGACCGACAAGATTTTTACCAATCCCGTACATCGGTTGACCGAAGACTACGTGACCGGCCGTTTCGGCTAGCGGCTTGTTGAAAAAGGCTCAGTTGAGTACCGGATAACGCGAGATTCGCGGATCGGTCGCGGGGTGCGCGCCGTATCAGGAATGTGCTCCTCCGTCGGTCTTGCTGCGGGTTCGCACTGCCCGGATTTTGCAGCAGACTGCCGGACAGGTGCGGGCATAGCGTGCGAGATGGGCCGGTTGTCGTCATAAATCTGTAACGAATTCAGAGCAGAATTGGCAGCAGTTGTTAAGCGGCGATATTGCATGTTCCTCCGCTTTGCGGGCGACTTGATTTATTTCCGGTAGTTCGCCGCAGACGCTAAAACTTTTATTCATGTCACGGGGATTTATTACCATGAGAAAAATTGGCCTTTCTTTACTCCTTGGCGGCCTGCTGGCCAGTCCAGTAGCATTCGCGGACGCGAGTGCGGATGCGATACGGCAGTTGCAAGCGGATATGGCCGTGTTGATGCAGAGGCTTGACACGCTCGCCGCGGAGAATGCCGAGTTGCGGCGGGAGTCCCGTCAGACGATCGAGGTGGCCGAGGAAGCCCGGGCGCAGGCCGTGGTGGCGACGGAAGCCGCCGGTGCCGAAAACTGGTCCGACCGGATTTCCCTGCAGGGCGACGTCCGCGGCCGTTACGAAAATATCGAAGAGCAGGGCAAGGAAGACCGGAACCGCATACGCGTTCGTGCCCGTGCGGCGATCGTGGCCGACCTGCCGAACAATGTGGAAGTAGGTATAGGTGTTGCCTCGGGCAGTGGCGATCCGGTCTCCTCGAACCAGACGATCGGTGGCGGCGGTTCGACAAAGAGCCTGAATCTCGATCTGGCCTACTTCGACTGGTCCGGGATCGAAGGGTTGCATGTCATCGGCGGCAAGTTCAAGAATTTCCTCGTGACGCCGCAAAAGCACGGGTTGCTGTGGGATGGAGACTGGCGCCCGGAGGGCATCGGCGTGACCTATGCAACCGGCCCGTTCTTTGCGAATGCGATCGGCACGTGGCTCGAGAGTGACAGCAACAACGGCAACAGTGAGTTCAGCTACGGCGCGCAGGCCGGCGTGAATACCGAAGTGGGTCCGGTCAGGATTATGACGGGAGCGAGCTACTTCGACCTGAATACGAAGGGCAACACGGCCTTCTACGGCGATACGACGGATCCGTCGGATTTCCTGGGTAACTCCGTCGTTGGCGCGGGCTGCGGAACCAGCGGTGACTGCGTCTATGCATTCGACTATACGCTGATCGAGATCTTTGGCGATGTCGGATTCGATGTCGTCGGTCAGCCGCTGAACGTCTATTTCGACTACGTCAATAATACTGATGCGAGTTCGAGCGGCGACACGGGTTACGTCGTCGGCGCAAAGCTCGGCAAGGTCAAGGATGCCAACTCATGGCAGTTGCAGGCGGCGTATCAGGATCTCGAAAAGGATGCCGTGCTGGGCCTGCTGACCGATTCCGATTTCGCCGGTGGCGGTACCGACAACAAGGGTGTCGTCCTGAAGGGCGCCTGGGGCATTAGCACGGGCTGGTCGGTTGCGCTGAGTTACTTCATGAACGACAGGAACGAGAGCACGACGCAGACCGATTTCGATCGCTTGCAGGTCGATACGCAATTCAAGTTCAAATAGTCGTCATCCTCCTCTCGCCGCGACCGGGTCATCCCCCCGGCCGGTCGCGGCGGATCGATGGGTCGGATCCAGAAGGGTTCGGCCCGTTTTTTTTGCCCGACGCCGACAATTCATGAAATTGTCAGAAAACGGTCCCGCAATTGTCATCGTCACCGGCGAATATGCCCGGACATTCACTGACACACTCATGAGGAGAGAGATGATGCAATTCGGAAACCTTTGGCAACGGCAACAGATCTTCGACCGGACGGTCGAAGCGTTGTTGATCGCGCTGTGTTTTGCGGCTTCGGTCTACGGGCTGGCGCGGCTGGGTGCGGAACCGTTGCTTGCCTGACGGGATGTCGGACGGACCCGCGTCCGGCGTTCTCTGACTCGACCGTTTGCCGAATCGAACGGTGTAGTCAGCGAATGCCCCAGCCGCCCGCTGTATAGCCCTTCGGCAGGCCGGCATCCGGCGTGAAGCCGTACATCGTCTCGTCGGGCAGGGCCGCCCGGACGACGTCGCGGACTTTCAGCAGTTTGTCCAGGTCGATGCCGGTCCGCAGGCCCATCGAATCCAGCATGAACACGAGATCTTCGGTCACGATATTACCGCTGGCGCCGGGTGCGAACGGGCAGCCACCGATGCCGCCCAGGGAACTGTCGACGGTGGTGATGCCTTCCTCGAGCGCGGCGACGACGTTCGCCAGCCCAAGTCCGCGGGTGTTGTGGAGATGTACGCTTTCGAGTCGATCGGCGCCGACCTCGGCGCGAATGAGCCGGATCAGGCGTCGCAGCTGCGTCGGGTTGGCGTAGCCGGTCGTGTCGGACAGGCTCAGTTCATCGACGCCCGCTTCGACGAGGCGGACCGCGAGCGAGACGACCTGTGCCTCGGGGACGGGACCCTCGAGCGTGCAGCCGAATGCCGTCGACAGGCTGCCCTCGAAGCCCGGTCGCTGAGCGGCGGGCAGCGTCGCCAGCAGTTCGGCGATCCGGCGCACCTCGTTGATGACCTGGTCGTGGGTCTTGTTCAGGTTCGCCTTGCTGTGCGTCTCACTGCAGGACAGGGGCAGGCCGATCTTGTGGGCGCCGGCCCGGATCGCATTCTCGGCGCCCTTGAAGTTCGGCACGAGCGCGATGACGTCGAGCCCCGGAATCGTGCGGGCATGGGCGACGATCTCGGCCGCATCAGCCATTTGCGGCAGCAGTTTCGGCGGTACGAACGACGCAACCTCGATTTCGCGGACGCCGGCGGCGGCCTCGGCGTCGATCCACGCCTTCTTCGCCGCGGTCGGCATGATCGCCTTGATGCTCTGCAGTCCGTCGCGCGGACCGACTTCGCTGACGAGGATGTCGATGTCGCTCATGACAATGTCCTTAATATATCGTCCGTCGTTGGGGCATAATTCACGGTCGTGGGCGTCGCTGTACTTGCAGTGACGCCCGGGCGCGAAATCATAACGAAAAGGCGAACCGATGTCAGAAAACCACCGATTGCCGCTCGCCGGCGTGAAGGTTGTCGAGTTTACGCACATGGTCATGGGTCCGGCCGCGGGCCTGATGCTGGCCGATCTCGGTGCGGAAATCATCCGGATCGAGCCCGCCCAGGGCGACAGCACGCGCCGCCTGCCCGGTTCCGGCGCGGGTTATTTTCCGATGTATAACCGCAACAAGCGCAGCCTGTGTGTCGATCTGAAGTCCGAAGCGGGCAAGACGCTGGTGCAAAAACTCGTCGATGAGGCCGACGTGCTGATCGAGAACTTCCGTCCGGGCACGATGGATCGGCTCGGCTTCGGCTATGAGGCGCTGCAGGCCCGCAATCCGCGGCTGATTTATTGCTCCGAGAAAGGATTTTTGAGCGGACCCTACGAGCACCGGACCGCGCTCGATGAGGTCGCGCAGATGATGGGCGGTCTGGCCTATATGACGGGCCCGCCGGGCCAGCCGCTGCGCGCCGGGACCTCGGTCATCGACGTGCAGGGCGGCATGTTCGGCGCGCTGGGCATCATTGCGGCGCTGTATCAGCGCAATGCGACCGGCGAGGGTCAGCAGGTCGTCGCGTCGCTGTTCGAGAGCACCGTGTTTCTCGTCGGCCAGCACATGGCGCAATACGCCGTGACCGGCAAGGCGGCGGCGCCGATGCCGGCGCGCGTCTCGGCCTGGGCGATCTACCAGGTATTCGAGACCGGTGACGACGACCAGGTGTTTGTCGGCGTTGTCAGCGACAAGCAATGGAAGCTGCTCTGCGAGTCGTTCGGTCTCGACGAACTGGCCGCCGACGAATCACTGGCGACCAACAACGATCGCGTCCAGCACAAAGATCGGTTGCTGCCGATCATCAAGGACACGTTCCGGCAATACAAGAAGCAGGAGTTGATGGACAAACTCGAGAAGACCGGGCTGCCGTTCGCGCCGATCACGCGCCCCGAGGAACTGTTCGACGATCCACACCTGGCGGCCAGCAATGGCCTGTTGCCGATTACCGTCACCGACGGCGAACGGGCAGGCGAGACCTCGAAGCTGCCGGCGTTGCCGCTCGAGATGAACGGACATCGATTCGGAATCCTGCGGCCGGTCCCGCGCAAGGGTCAGCACACTCGCGAGATCATGACCGAGGCAGGCTACTCGGCCGCCGAAATCGATGCGCTGATCGAGCAGGGCGCCGTCGGCGCGGAATAGGCCGTCAGCGCCCGACGGTAAAATCGGTGATCAACGCAGCGCCGGCCGGCACCGGCGTGTCCGGAACACCGGTGTAATGTTCCGGCCCGAGGTCCAGCGACGACAGGTCCATGACATGCGTATACAGCGCCTTGTCCGCACCCGCCGTCCGGACGAAGAGCATCTTCCGGCTGTCTTTCGAGAATGACTTCATGCCGTCGAAGCCCGCGTTGAAGGTCAGGCGCCGCGGTTCACCGCCGGCCAGATCCCCCAGGAACAGCTCGAAGTTGCTGCCGTCGATGATCGTCGTGTACAGATAGTGACGCCCGTCTGCAGCCGGCGCCGGGCCCCAGTGCATGTTGCGGTTGAACGTGCGTTGGGTCAGTTCGCTGCCGTCGTAGCGGATCGTAAACACGGTCATCGGCGTCGGCGTGATCTTGCCATGTTCGCTGGCGCGCCAGGCCTGGAAAATAATGGTCTCGTTGTCCGGTAGATAGAAGGGAGCGCCCGGCTGCCAGTCCCCGGTGAAAGTTATCTGTGTTTCGTCGCTGCCGTCTGCGCGCATGCGCCACAGGTTAGCATTGCCTTCGATCTGCCGCGTAAAGACGATCCACTCACCGTTTGGCGCTACCGTAACCTCGGCGTCGTACCACTCGTTATTCGTGAGTCGGACGATGTCATTGCCGAATAAATCGGACGTATACAGTTCTGCGCCGCGCGGATAGTCATCCGGGTCCGCCCAGTCGCCGAGCGGCATGTCCAGATTGTCACGGGTCGACGTCCAGATGACGCGTTCCTGGTCCGGGAAAAAGTACGAACATGCATCCTGGCCGCGGTCGTTGATGCGCCGGGTCAGTTTCCCGTCGTCGGTAAAGATATACGTCAGCGCGCCGCCCACCTTGCCGTCGCCGTGTTTCGAGGCGTCCGGATCATGGGCCTGCGCGATAATGTGATAGTTGTCGGGTGCGTAGTAGGCTTCGGCCGCCGGCGGGATGTTCGGGATGATCCGGATCGGCAGCTCCTTGCTGCTGTCGATCGCCGGCGCTTCCGGGCTGGCGCCCGAAACCGCATCGGTATAGGTATCGTCCTGGGCCTGCCCGGCCGTCGCGAACAGCAACGCGGCGGCCAATAAGGCGCTGACGTGCTGTGTACAAGAAGTGCTCATGGTATGCGGTTCCCCGGTGATTCAAGTTGTGTGGTGGCCGATGCCATTCCGCGTGGCCCGGTGAGGCCGTGACCAGATTACTGCAGAATGGCCCGACATGGCGCGCGTCGGTGTATTCGGTGCCGGTGTTTACTAATTGACTTATTTTATTTCGTCGAGCCCAATCGGCGCCGATAAATAATAAGTCAATTAGTAAACACCGGCACCGGGCACCCCCTCGTTCAGCCTGCGATCGCCATTGCCTGTCGTGCCGGCAGAACGTACCAGATCACGGCCAGAAAATGGCAAACGCCGCCGGCGAGCACAAACAGATGCCAGATGGCGTGGTTGAACGTCAGGCGTTTGGCGCTGTAGAACAGGGCGCCGACCGTGTAGCTGACGCCGCCGGCGATCAACCAGAACACGCCTTTTGATCCGATGGCCTCGGCGACCTCGGGCGCGGCAATAACCACGAGCCATCCCATCAGCAGGTAGCTGGCAAGTGACCAGCGGGGATAGCGATGCTGAAACCACAGCTTGGTCAGTATCCCGGCCGTCGCCAGCGACCAGATGGCACCGAACAGCCACCAGCCGGTGCTGGTGCGCATGGCGACCAGTAAAAAAGGCGTATACGTGCCGGCGACGAGCAGATAGATCGCACAGTGATCGAGTAGCTTGAACAGACGTTTGTGTTTGACCGAACGCGAGGCGTGGTACAGCGTGGATGACAGGAACAGGGCGATCAGGCTGGTGCCATAGACGCTGCTGGCGACGATACGCCACGGGTCGGAAGCGCCAATCGACAAATACAGCATCCATGACAGGCCGACGATGCTGAGAATGACACCGGCACCGTGGCTGACCGCGTTGAAGATCTCCTCGGCAACGGTGTATGGCGGTTCTTCGACAGGCATTGTCATCGTATTCGCGTGTACCGCAGGTTCGGTGCCGGGCGCAAGGTCAGAACTGATTGCCGGTTGCATTCGGCACCGGTTGGCCGTGTCATTAAATGTCGTGGCCGCGGCCGCTGAGATTGTCTTCGCACGCGGCAAACCGCGCCACTGGCCGGGCCGCCCGTGGTACGACCCGAATAGCGCGATAACCAGCATACGCCGATCATTGGAATTTTGATATTTGCCGCGTCCCCGGATCGGGGCAGCGGCGGCGGGCCCTTGCCGGCTGTTGCTTCCCGAGCGCTGCACGGACTCAGGTTACAGGTAGATCCACGGCCGCCTGAGCCGGTCACGAGCCTGGAAGGCGAGGATCTCGTCGTCGCGGCGCATCGTCACGGCGATCGCGTCGAGCCCTTCCATCAGCATCTCGCGATCGGCGGGTGTGATGTCGAAATCATCGACCCGCCCGTCGCCGGCGGTGACGGTGCATCGCTGCAGGTCGATACTGAGCCGGTTGTCTTGCGGGTTCTGTTCCACGCTCGCGGCGAGTGCCGTGACGCGTTCGTCGGGCAGCACGATCGGCAGGATGCCGTTGCGTACGCAGTTGCCGTGGAAGATGGCGCCGAAGCTCGGCGCGATGATCGCGCGAATGCCCCATTCAGACAGCGCCCAGACCGCATGTTCGCGAGATGAACCGCAGCCGAAATTGTCGCCGGACAACAGGATCTGTCCGTGCCGGTAGGGTTCGCGGTTCAGCACGAATTCCGGGTTCTCGATGCGGCTGCCCGGTTCGGTATAGCGCCACCCGGCAAACAACCCGTCGCCAAGCCCGGTCTTGGAGACGCGCTTCATCTCCCGGCTCGGGATGATCGCATCGGTATCGACGTTAATCCGCAGCAGCGGGATCGCAATTGCCGTCAGTGTCGTGAACTTCTCCATGGGCTAAAGCTTCCGCACGTCGGTAAGACATCCGTTGATTGCCGATGCGGCGACCGTCGTCGGACTGGCGAGGTGCGTTCGGGTTCGCGGCCCCTGGCGGTTCTCGAAATTACGGTTCGTGCTCGATACGGTGCGCTTTTCGAGGCCGAGGTTTTCGCCGCCTGCAAAAAAGCACATCGAGCATCCCGGTTCGCGCCATTCGAAGCCGGCGGCCGTGAAGATCTGATCGAGGCCTTCAGCCTCGGCCGCCTTCTTGACCTGGCCCGAGCCGGGCACGCAGATTGCCCGGACGCCATCGGCGACCTTGCGGCCCTTGAGGATCGCGGCCGCATTGCGCAGGTCGCTGAGCCGGCTGTTGGTGCACGAACCGATGAATGCGGCATCGATCGGCAGGCCCTCGAGCGGTGTGCCGGGTTCGAGGTCCATATACCGGAGTGCGCGTTCCATCGACTGGCGGCGATTCGCATCCGGCTCATCGGCCGGGTCCGGCACCGTGCCATCGATACCGGTTTCGTGCTGCGGACTCGTGCCCCAGGTGACCTGCGGTGCGATATCGTCGCAGTCGATGACAATTTCCTTGTCAAAAACGGCGTCATCGTCGGTCGGTAGCGTCCGCCAATACGCCACGGCCTGATCCCGGACGTGGTCTTTCGGTGCAAACGGCCGGCCCGCGGTGTAGTCGATGGTCGTCTGATCGGGCGCGATGATGCAGGTCCAGGCGCCGAACTCGACGCCCATATTGCACAGCGTGAAGCGCGCCTCCATATCCAGTGCGGTGACTGCCGCGCCGGCAAACTCGATCGCATAACCGGCGCCACCCGATGCCGTGTGGCGACCGATCAGGTGCAGGATCATGTCCTTGGCCGTGACGCCGTGCCCGAGTCGGCCCTCGAACGACACGCGCATGAACTTCGGTTTGCGGACGACCAGCGTCTTGGTCGCCATCGCATGTTCGCATTCGGTGGAGCCGATGCCCCAGGCCAGCGCGCCGAGCGCGCCCTGCGTGCAGGTGTGGCTGTCCGGACAGACGAGCGTGACGCCGGGCAATGCAATGCCCTGTTCGGGAGATACCACGTGCACGATGCCCTGACGGTCGTCGCCGAGATCGAACAGCTGGACGCCTGCGGCCTTTGCCGCCGCGCGGGTCGTCGTGATAAATGCGTTGCCGCCGGGTACCATCGTGTCGTCCGTGCGGCCGGGAATCGTATCGACGATATGATCCATGCAGCCGAAAACCTGCTCGGGATTGCGCACATGGCGCCCGGTGGCTTCGAGTCCCTGCAGCGCGATGCTGCCGGTTCGTTCGTGGAACAGCACCCGGTCTACATAGATCAGGTGGCTGCCGTCGCCGAGGTCGGCTACGCTATGCTCTTCCCAGAGTTTCTCGATGATTGTTCGGCCCATGCGTCGTTCTCCGGGCCGGTCGGCTCGCAGGCATCGTGTCGGTGAAAAGAGACCCATGATACCAAAGCCCCGAATCCCGGATAAGCGTAACGACCATCCGATGCTGCGCCGATGTCGCGGCTGACGCGGGCTGATTGGAGCGCCCCGCATCCGGTCACCGCGATCTGGGGCGCGACGGGCGTCATCGGGATCGTGCTGTATGCCGTCGTGCGCCTCGCCGATGTTGTGTTCGCGGCGCTGTCGATGGGTCTGGATGTTGTGCAGTGGTCGGCGCTGGTCTGCAACGTCGTCTTCATGGCCTGGTCAGAAGGCTATCGGGGGTTTCAATTGAAATTTGCACCGCGAGTTGCCGCCCGGGCGCTGTACCTGTGGCGGACACCGGTGTCCGTCGCGACGCGACTGGTCGCGCCACTGTTCTGCATCGGTTACTTTGCCGCGCATCGGCGCATACGCATCATCGCATGGGCCGGCACCGCGGGGATCGTCGGCCTGGTGCTGATCGTGCATCGCCTCGACCAGCCATGGCGCGGGGTCATCGACGCCGGCGTCGTTGTCGGCCTGAGCTGGGGGCTGGTCAGCCTGTGCGCGGCCGTTACCGTGGCGTTGCGCACGCTCGAGTATCCGGTCTCTCCGCAGGTGCCGGCCCGCTATAATGGCGATTGATCTATTCGGAGGCCCTGCGCATGTTGTCGCATATAGATAAAAAGAATCAGCCGACCATGGTGGATGTCGGTGGCAAAGAAGCGTCGCAGAGAACCGCGCATGCGCAGGCGATCGTCATTCTGCCCGAACCGGTGCGCGCGGTCATCGAAGGCGGAGATATCACGACTCCGAAGGGTCCGGTTTTCCATACGGCGATCATTGCCGGTACGCTCGCGGCGAAAAAGACGCATGAGTTGATCCCGTTCTGTCACCCGATCGGGCTCGATGGCTGCAAGATTGACATCGAACTCGACGATCGGGGACGCGCGATCATCGATTGCCGGACGAATGTATTTCATCGGACCGGCATCGAGATGGAGGCGCTGACGGGCGCCAGCGTGGCCGCGCTGACGATCTACGATATGTGCAAGGCACTGTCGCACGATATCGTGATTGGTGAGGTGCGCCTGATCAGCAAGACCGGGGGCAAGAGCGACTACACGGGCCGGCAATAAAGAACGCGATGCGCGGGGACGATTCCATTTCACAGGCGCCGCCCGTGCTGGGTCTCGTGCTGGCCGGCGGGCACAGCCGCCGGTTCGGCCGGGACAAAGCCGGCATCAACGTCGACGGTCGGGCGCTGTTGGAACGTATGGTCGACGTGCTGGGCCGCGTTGTCGAAGAGGTGTTTGTGTCGGTGCGAGCCGATCAGATCGACGAGGCCCTGCGGCGGCGCTATGCGCTGATCGTGGACGGGCAACCGGAACTCGGGCCGGCCGGCGGTATACTCGCGGCACATGCGCACCGGCCGGCGGCCGCGTGGTTCGTCACGGCCTGCGATATGCCGAAGCTCGACGAGGCGACGATGCGCCGGCTGACCGAGATGCGGCGGCCGAACAAGGCCGGGATCGGCTATCGTAGCCCGGCAAACGGACTGCCCGAGCCGTTGTGCACGATCTGGGAACCCGCTACGCTTGACGCCTTCCGGCAGCGGGCAGAGTCGGGCGGCAGCCTGAGCGCACGCGGCATGCTGGCCGATGCCCGCATCGAGTTGATTGATGCGGCAGACGCCCGGACGCTGGCAAACGTCAACACGCAGGCCGATCTCGATCGGCTTCGACTCGATGGGTCGGACGGTTGACGGCCCGGCCTGCGTCGGTTTTCAAGAGGAATACATGAGCGACAGAAAAAAAACCGGCGTCAGCCGCGCGGACGCAGAGGCCGCGGTTCGAACGCTGATCGAGTGGGTTGGCGAGGATCCCGATCGCGACGGCGTGCGGCGTACGCCGGCACGAGTCATCGACTCATTCGGCGACTGGTACGCCGGTTATCAAATGGATCCCGACGCATTGCTCGGCAATTCCTTCCAGCCCGTCAAGGACTATGACCGCATCGTCACGCTGCTCGACATCGATTTCGCCTCGCACTGCGAACACCATATGGCCCCGTTCATCGGCCGGATTCACCTGGCCTACCTGCCCGACAAGCGGCTGGCGGGGATCAGCAAACTGGTGCGCGTCGTCGAAGCGTTCACAAAGCGCATGCAGGTGCAGGAACGGCTGACCGCCGAGATTGCCCAGTGCATCGATCGGGCGCTGCAGCCGCGGGGCGTGGCCGTTATTGTTGAAGCGCAGCATCAATGCATGACGACGCGCGGCGTGAACAAGACTCGCATCAGGATGGTCACGGACGAGATGCTCGGGGCATTCCGCGATGACGACCGCATTCGAGCCGAGTTCATGCATGCCGTGGCCAACGTTCGCTGAGCCGTTGCCGCTCCGCGAAGATTTATCCGACTCACTGCAGACTAAAAAATTATCTTATGGCGTTGATTATTAGCAAGGACGTAGACCTCAAGGCACTGGAAGGTCAGGAGGTTGGCGTGTCCGACTGGTTTCTGATCGACCAGGAACGGATCAATCGGTTCGCCGCAGCCACCGATGATTACCAGTGGATTCATCTCGACGTCGAGCGGGCGAAAAAGGAATTGCCGACCGGTACGACAATCGCGCACGGTTACCTGCTGACGTCTCTGCTCCCGGTGCTGTCGGAAAAGACCCTGATATTCGAGGGCGCGCGGGCGATCAACTATGGCCTGAACAAGGTACGGTTCAAGCAGATGGTACCCGCCGGCAGCCGGGTCCGGTTGCGCAGCAGACTCAAGTCCGCGCGCAAACGGGTCGGTGCGATGCAGATCATTCTCGACAACACGCTCGAGATCGAGGGTCAGATCAAGCCGGCCTGTATCGCCGAAACCATCGTGCTGTATTTCCTCTGAAATCTGCGGCGCCTGCCGCCATTCATTCCGCGCGCCAGAACCCGCTCGCAGCGGCCCCGTAACAGGGGCCCTTTAATCACGATCCACTAACATGGACAGCATGTCCCGATGCGTGTCGGGACTTGTTGTGACCAGCATGTCGGCGGTGCCCTGCGGGTCAAATGCCTCGAATGCCGCGAATTCGGACCCGTCCAGGTAGCTGGCGCAGCCGCCGGCCTGCGCGGCGATAAACGCCGTGGCGCCCCAGTCGAGCAGGCTGCCCTGTCGGCAGGCGAAGGCGTCGAGTTTGCCGGTGAACAAATCATTCAGATTGTCGATGCCGCGCGCGGGATCGTCATCCGCGACGATGTCGAAACACTCGAATGCCGGCGCGAGCCGCTGTTGTACGTCCGGCGCCTGATACGTCAGGCAACGTCGGCTGCCCGTTCGTGTCGTCAGCGGCGTCATGTCTGCGAGGCGACGGCTGCAGCGATCACCCGTCAGCGCGCCGATCCCGTCAACGGCGACATAGAAGCGGCCGCGGACCGGCATGTAACTCAGCGCCGCGACGAGCCGGCGGTCATGGCGAATACTCAGGACGATATCCCAACCGTCGCGCTGATTCTGGTACAGGTAAGTGCCGTTGACGGGATCGAGGTGCACGACCGTGACGGCATCCGGCGGAAAATATTTCGTATTGGCCGATTGCGCCGATTCTTCGCCGTAGAAGCCGATGCCGGGCCAGCATGACAGCGTCGTGATTTCGACGAAATGCTGAACCATCAGATCGGCATCCGTCAGCGCCCGGGTCCAGGCGTTGCCACCACTCTTTTGCTCGGGACCCGCGATCGATGCCTGGATGCGATGCGCATAGTCTCCGGCCGTGACGAGCACGGGCAGGTAGTGGTCGATCAGTGCGACCGTCTCATCGCGGTCCATACCTCGTCAGGCGGCGGTTTCGGCGCCGAGACGGGTCAGATACATGCGGATCCGGCGGGCATTCGTCCCCATGTCGCTGCGGCCAACGCGCGATTTGGATCGCACGTCGACGTCGGTGGCGGCGCCGTTCGGGCGCACGCGAATCACGACGTCATCCTTGAACCGGAACCATGTTGTGGTATCGGTGGCCTCGATCCGGCCGGCGGCCGGGTCCGCGGCGACGATCTCCCAGCCCATCTCTTGTGCGATGCGCTCGGCGGTGACAAAAACCGTATCGACGGGTTTTTTAATCGTCAGCGTTTTGAGGCCCGGGTACGCGGCGCGCTGTTGTTCGGCGGTATCCATTCCCGCGTATTCGGGAGGATTCGGCGCATCGGCGCGTAACGGCAGGATCGCGGCAAACGGTGGCGGGTCGACGAGGTCCGTCGTCAGGTCGTGGATCGGCGGTGCCCCGGCTGCGTCCGGTCGCAGGCTCAGCGCCGTGCCGATCAGCATGATGCCGATCGCCAGCGCGGCCCAGGTCGCCGTGGCGGCGGCCTTGCCGGCCGTGCCCATGCTGAGCGCGAGACCGATACCCGTCGTGATGACGCCGATCGCGACGATCAGGCAACCGATGCCGAAGGTCAGGAAAGACGTGATCGGCGACAGGATGCCGGCGCGACCACCGGCCAGACCGGCGATTACCAGCACGACGCCGATCGCCGTGAACCACGTGCCCGTGCGGCACCAGCGGGTGCCGCGCGCCTTGTTGATGGTCGTGGAATTGCTCATCGATGACTGCCCTCCGTCCGGCGGACTGTTGCGACCGACAATATCACAGCCTGCCCGGTGCCGGCAGCGGTTCGCCGGTCCTCGGGATGCTGGTGAGATAGAATGAGCGCGAATCCTGCACCCGGATGCCCATCATGGATCACACGCTTGAGGACCTGCTCGGTCTGCTGGACCTGGAAAAGATCGAGCGCAATATTTTTCGCGGCCAGAGTCGTGACATCGGGACGCCGCAGGTCTTTGGCGGACAGGTTCTCGGGCAGGCGCTGTCGGCCGCGATGAGGACGGTCAAGACCGGCGTCGCGCATTCATTACATGCGTATTTTTTGCGTCACGGCGACGTCGAGGCGCCGATCGTGTACCAGGTCGATCATGCGCGCAACGGGCTGAGTTTCTTTAATCGGCGTGTCGTGGCGATCCAGCACGGCAAGCAGATTTTTAACATGACCGCGTCTTTCCAGATCCCCGAAGACGGGCTGGAGCATCAGGCCGCGATGCCGGACGTGCCCGGTCCGGACGGCGTGCCCGATATCACCGACGTCCCGGCTGACGAATTGCAGAATTTGCCGGAAAAGCTCAGACGCTTCCTGGCCATCCCGCGGCCGTTTCATATGCGGCCGGTGCGGCGCGACGATGACGGCACCACGAGCCTTGAGCCGATCAAATATGTCTGGATGAAGGCGGTCGATGCGTTGCCCGACGATCCCGCGTTGCACCAGGTGCTGCTGGCCTATATCTCCGATTACCAATTGCTCGGTACGGCGACGCTGCCGCACGGCGATCTCAGCGTCATGCGCGGTAACCTGCAGATGGCCAGCCTTGATCATGCGATGTGGTTTCACCAGCCGTGTCGTGTTGATGAATGGCTGTTGTTCTCCTATGACAGCCCGCGGGCATCCGGCGCGCGCGGGCTGGCGCGCGGACTCGTATTCGACGGGTCGGGCGCGCTCGTCGCGTCGACGGTGCAGGAGGGGTTGATTCGACTGCGG
>JAJFJS010000115.1 GCA_021773815.1 Gammaproteobacteria bacterium | reverse complement strand
CGACTTGCCGGCATTGGGCATCCCGAGCAAACCAACATCGGCCAGCACCGTCAGTTCGAGGCGCAACATACGTCGCTCACCGGGCGTTCCCGGCGTCGACTGTCGCGGGGCGCGATTCGTGCTGCTCTTGAAGCACGTATTACCCTTGCCACCTTCTCCGCCGACCGCCACGACGAGGCGCTCGCCGTGCGTCGTCAGATCGCCCATCAGTTCCCCGGTTTCCTCGGCGAGCACGCGGGTCCCGCACGGCACGGGAATATCGACATCGGTGCCGCCCGCCCCGGTGCGTTCCTTACCGGCGCCACCGACCCCGTGTCCGGCGCGAAACTGACGTCGGGTCTGGAAATCTGCCAGCGTATTGATGTTTGAATCGGCGACCAGCCACACGCTGCCGCCGCGACCGCCATTGCCGCCGTCGGGACCGCCGCGCGGAACGAACTTTTCCCGCCGGAAACTCGAACACCCCGGCCCACCGTTGCCCGCCTGGACCTTGATCGTGACCTCGTCGACAAATTTCATGGCAGCCTATTTTCCAATAAAAAACCCCGCGTCGGCGGGGTTTTTTCGACAAACCGGAGAGCCCGGAACTCAGGCATTTGGTTCGACGTTGACGAACATTCGGTTCTTCGGTCCCTTGCGCGTGAAGCGCACGCGCCCGTCGGCCTTGGCAAACAACGTGTGATCGCGGCCGATGCCGACGTTGACGCCCGGATGGTATTTCGTGCCGCGCTGGCGGATCAGGATATTGCCCGCCAGCACCACCTGATCACCGAATTTCTTCACGCCGAGGCGTTTGGACTCCGAATCGCGACCGTTGCGTGAACTGCCGCCTGCTTTCTTATGTGCCATTCGACCTACTCCTCCGCGGCTGCCGCGGCCTTCTTGCGCGGCGCACCCGTGATACCGGTAATCTCGACAAGCGTGAACGCCTGGCGGTGACCGTGTGTCCGACGATAATTCTGCCGGCGGCGGAACTTGATGACGTCGATCTTCTTGTCCCGGGCCTGAACAATGACCTTGCCCTTGACCTTGCTGCCGGACACCAGCGGCGTGCCGACCTTGACGTCATCGCCTTCACCGACGAGCAGGACCTCGTCAAACTCGACGCTGTCGCCCTCGGCGGCATCGAGTTTCTCGACTTTCAGCCGATCGCCCTTGCCTGCGCGGTATTGCTTGCCACCCGTCTTGAATACGGCGTACATCTGGTGCCTCCGGAAAAGGCCGGCTGCCGGCCCGAAAAGAGCGGGAATTCTAATGACTTACCTGCGCGGAAGCAACGCCCGAACAGGTCGCATTACGGACTCCCCATACCGAGAAAAGGCCTTACGATAAGCCTTTATTCTATTGTTTTTTATCATTTTTATTGAATTTTTCGCCATCCGACTCGGCGGAATAACGCGGACAATAAATCCCGTTCAGTACGCCGGCCAGCCGCACGCCCGCCGCCGCAAGCCGGCCGCGGGTGATTTCCAGCGCAGTTTCCCGGTATGGTCGGTCGAGTTCGACGGGGCGGCTACCATCGCGTCCGAAGGCGTAGACGTCGTCGCGCAGCGCCTGCGACTCGCGCGCCCAGGCGGCAACATTCGACGCCTGCAACTCATTGATGCGGCCGGCGCTCAACAACCGTAGCGCGTCGATCTGCCCGGCCGTGTCATACCCGTTGGCCCGGCGATCCATCTTCAGCAGCCACTGGGCATCCCAGAATCGATGCAGATTCGTGTGCCGACCGCCGATCACGACCGTCACCGCGTTGCCGCCGCGGTCCTCGGCGCGGCCGACATGCAGGGGCTGGTGAACGTCCGCGATAAAATGCGCCACGAACCGCAATGCCTCTGCGCGGCGCGCCGGCGCCAGGTTGGCATCCGCCAGTTCCGCACCGAAATACCGAACCGCCCAGACCACGTCCCCGCCCCGCCGACCCGTTGCCGTTTCGATGCGCGCCGCATCGGCGACATTGAGGTAGTGCCACGGGCCGCTGTGCCGCCATTTCGGATCGTTGCGGATCCAGTCCGGCCAGCGACTCGCGCGCCCCAGCGTCTCGCCGCCTAGCAATCGCCGAACTTCGGCCGACGCCGGCGCGCAGAGTTGTGACGTCGCAATATCCCCCACGATCTCGTGACCCAGCGGGCCGTAGGCGTAAGTACATGACGCAAGCAGAAAGCCGATGAGGAATCGTCCGACGAGTTGTGCTGACGCGCGCATGACAGGCATTATTGTGGCCGCGATGCATCTGGTCCAATCAAAATCCGGCACTTTTGATCTCGAAGCGGTCCGCAATCAGCTCGGCGACGACTGGGCCGCCGTCAACCGTGAGATCATCGAGCACCTCAACAGCGATGTCGCGCTCGTCAACAGCGTGTCGCACTACATTATTTCCAGCGGCGGCAAACGGCTGCGCCCCCTGCTCGTGCTGCTGGCGGCTCGCGCCTGCGGTTACAAAGGCAGTCAGCACATCACGGCGGCCGCGATTATCGAGTTCATTCATACGGCGACGCTGCTGCATGACGACGTCGTCGATGATTCGGACCTGCGACGGGGCCAGAACACTGCCAACAGCGTATTCGGCAACGAGGCCAGCGTACTGGTCGGCGATTTCCTGTACTCGCGGTCCTTCCAGCTAATGGTCGATATCGGCCAGATGCGGGTCATGGACGTGCTCGCGGACGCCACGAATACGATTGCCGAAGGCGAGGTACTGCAACTCATGCACTGCCGGAACCCCGACGCGACCGAGGCCCAGTATATAGAGGTCATCTACCGCAAGACCGCGAAGCTGTTCGAGGCCGGCGTTGTCATCGGCGCCCTGCTCGCGGACCAGACCCGCGCGATCGAGGATGCATTCATCGAATACGGCAAACAGCTCGGTACCGCTTTCCAGCTCGTCGATGATGCACTCGACTACGATTCAAGCTCCGACCAGCTCGGCAAGAACATCGGCGACGACCTGGCCGAAGGCAAACCGACGCTGCCGCTGATTCATGCACTGCATCGTTCGGCGCCGAAGGAACAGATCATGATCCGGGAAGCCATCGAGCACGGCGGCCGGGAGCATACCGAGGCGATCATCGCGGCCGTCAAATCGTGCGGCGCCATCGCCTATACGATGCAACGCGCCCGGCAGGCCTCCGAACGGGCCATCACCGCCCTGTCGCGGGTGCCTGCCAGTGTTTACAAGGATTCGTTGATCGATCTGGCGCGTTTCGCTGTCGAACGGCGCTACTGATCGAAGGCCGCCGAGCTCGCCTCCAGGCGAATAAGTCAAGCGAAACGGTCAACTCACGAACGAACCAACGGGTTATAATCGCGGGATGATCGCCAGAAAAAAGCCCACGGATGTGCTGGACAACTATCGATTGACGCTGGGACGCGACGAGTACGTGCCCATCATGGTCGGCGGTATGGGTGTCAATATTTCCACGGCCGAACTCGCGCTCGAGACCTGCCGGCTCGGCGGAATCGGCCATATCTCCGATGCGATGAATCCGTTCGTATCGGATAAGAAATTCGCCACCAAGTACACGAAAGCCAAGTCGACGAAGCATCGCGAGAGTCGCGACACCTTCGATAAAACCAACGTCAAATTCGACCTCGACGACCTGCATCGGGCCCAGCTCGGGATCGTGCAATCGGCCATGGAACAGAAGAAAGGCGACGGCGCCATCTTCATCAACGTCATGGAAAAGCTGAATATGGCGTCGCCGGGTGACACGCTGCGCATGCGCCTGATCGCGGCGCTCGAGGGTGGCATTGACGGCGTCACGCTGTCGGCCGGCCTGCACAACAGCAGCCTGAAGCTGATCGCCGATCAACCACGCTTCCACGACGTCAAGATCGGCATCATCGTGTCGAGCGTTCGGGCGCTGAAAATCTTCCTGCGCAGCGGCAGCCGGGTCGATCGCCTGCCCGACTATGTTGTGGTCGAAGGTCCGCTGGCCGGCGGCCACCTGGGTTTCGGCGCCGACTGGCGCGAATACAACCTGAAGGACATCGTCGTCGAGGTCATCGCGTTCCTGAAGAAGGAACAGCTCGACATCCCCGTCATTCCGGCCGGCGGCATCTTCACCGGTACCGATGCCACCGAATACATGCAACTGGGCGCGGCCGGCGTACAACTCGCGACCCGCTTCACGGTCACCGAGGAATGCGGCCTGCCGGACAAGGCAAAACAGACTTTCTTCGCCTCCGAGGAGAAAGACGTGTTCGTCTCGACGCTGTCACCGACCGGCTACCCGCTGCGTTTGTTGCGCCAGAGTCCGTGCATCGATTCGAACGTCAAGCCGCAATGCGAACCCCTCGGCTATATTCTGGACAAGAACGGCAACTGCCAGTACATCGACGCCTACGAGGCGACGCCGGTCGACGCGAAAGGCCGCAAGCTGCCCGTCAAGGACAAGATCTGCCTGTGTTACCACTTCAGTAAATACAATGCGTACACGTGCGGGCATTATGTCTACCGTCTCAAGGACACGTCACACAGGCTCGCCGACGGCCGCTACCAGATCCTGACGGCCGAACACGTATTCAACGACTATCTGTACAGCGCCGAACACAAGATCGCGGCACCGGAACCGGCCGGCGAACTGGCGCCGGAGGAACGGCCGAGCAAGACCGCCTGACCGATCGATGCCGTGCGCCGGGGACGTCCGTGCTTGCACCAACCGGGCGCAGCGCGTATAAAAGCGCTCCGGCACGGCATCGGACACGCGGCAAGCGTGCCGCCTTACCGCCGGGATTGCGAAGACGGTCATCCCGACCCGTCACCCATCGCATTCCCGGCAGCGGAATACTGAACGGGGTGTAGCTCAGCCTGGTAGAGCACTGTCTTCGGGAGGCAGGGGCCGGAGGTTCAAATCCTCTCACCCCGACCAACGCACCGCGCCGATCGACGTCACCAGCCGTGTCCCGCGGCACGGCCGAGATGTCCGGTGATCCATGTTGAGGAGCACTGCCGTGAAACCCATCATGCTCGTCCCCGTGATATCCATCACCCTGGCACTGGTGTTCTACAGCACCGCCGTCTGGCGAAACTGGCGCCTGAAGGTACTGACCACGGCGCACATCATCCTGCTGTGGCTCGGCCTCGCGGCCGATGCGCTCGCCACGCGCATGATGGGCTTGTCCGTGGAGCAGACCACCTGGGATTTTCATACGATCAGCGGCAACGCCGGGCTCGGGCTGATGGCACTGCTGGCGATAACCGGCAGCTGGGCGAAGTGGTCGGGCCACGACGCCATTTTGCGCGGGTTTCACCGCTACGCCGTCCCGGTCTGGGTGATCTGGTTCGCGTCATACGCAACCGGCGTCGTGATCGGGATTCAGCGCGCCTGACCCGGGAATCTCGCCAGCATCCCGGGCTAACCCCTGCTCCGCTCGTGCTACGCTCACGGCAACAACCGCGGGAGAACACACCATGGCAACCCATCATGCCGAACCGGGTGAAATCGTCGACCTGGCAACCTGGGCCGAAGACCTGCCCGTCGACAAATCGAAAGCGATCGCCAAGATCGCACACCTCGAACTCGCACGGCTGGTCATCAGCGGCGGCGCGGAGATGCACAGCTCCGGGTATTGCCAGGTCCCGGGGCCGATCGTCGTGCACTGTATCGAGGGTGAGATCGAACTGCGCACGCCGGACCGGGATCGCACCATCCGCGAGGGCCAGCTGGTCTACCTGCTCGGCCATACGGAGCACACCATCCGGGGCGTACGCGATTCTGCGGTCCTGCTGACCATCGTGCTGGAGCCGGCGTAAGTCCCTGGCACCGACCGGTCCGTTAATCACGGTCCCCGGAGCCCTGCCGCCGGCATTCCCGCCACCAAAAAACCGACCAATAGTCGGTTTTTTGGTGTAAGGTACCCGCCACAATCTGCTTCAACAACACAGACGCCGACACCCGGCCAGACAGGATATGGATACGGAACATCAACACGAAGGGCAACACGCCCATGGCTTCGGTCAGGACCGCAAACGGCCCGGCGAAGCGAAAACCATTATCGTCATCGCGCTCACATCCATCATGATGGTCATCGAGATCATCGCCGGACTCGCCTACGGGTCGATGGCCTTGCTGGCAGACGGCCTGCACATGGCGTCGCATTCAGCAGCCCTGTTTATCAACCTGTTCGCATACGTGTACGC
>JAJFJS010000114.1 GCA_021773815.1 Gammaproteobacteria bacterium | reverse complement strand
TAAGTGTTACCCATGTCTCCGAACAGTGTGTTACCTATGTCTCCGGTCTATACACATGGACGTGTTCACGGCGTGTCTCGGAAAGGTGCCGCTCCGTCATGTCGGCCCGTTCCCGATCTTTACGCATGATCGATTCCAGCTTTGCTTCAGGTGAAACACCGGTTACTGGATGGGACAGCAGTGGTCTGACACCAATTTCACGAGACTTCGCTAGCGACCCCGGATCAGGTTTACCAGGCGCGCACCTGTCAGCTTGCCCAGGGCCAGCACATTGTTCGTCGTCCAGTACAACACCATGCCCGCAGGAAACGTGTAGAACAACAGGAAAAATGCGCCGGCCATCCAGAACAGGCGCACCCGCTGCTGGCGGATCAATTCCGGGGTCAGTGCGGCTTCCTGCTGCAGCGCTGACGTCAGCAGCGTAAATAATGTCATCAGGCACGGCAACAGGTTCAGGTGGCCGCCGAAGAACGGCAGCGTCACGGGCAGCGCGAGCCATTGATCCGGCCGGGCCAGGTCGGCCATCCACAGAAATGACGCGCCGTTCAATGCGTAGTTTTCACCGAGCATATCGAAAGCGGCGATAAACACCGGGATCTGCAACAGGAACCCGGCCAGACTTTTCATCGTATACAGCGGGTGCACGCCGTGCTTCTTGTATGCCGCGAGCACGCGGTTATGCGCATCCTCGCCTTTGAACTCGCGCTTGATCGCGGCAATTTCCGGTTGCAGCCGTGCGGTCGTCGCGTTGACCGACGCCTGTAGCCGGTCGGCCGCACGCGTCAGCGGCGTCATCAGGATCTTGACGGCCACGGACAGCAGCACGATCGACCAGCCGATATTGCCGACGACGCCGTCGATCAGCGTCAACAGCCACAACATGCCGAAACACAGCCAGCGCAGCCAGTCCCACAGCGCCGCGAACAGCATCCGCGTCAACACCGGGTCCGCGGCGCGCAACGCGCCCTGCTCGACCGGTCCCGCATACAGTCGAAACGACAGGTGCACGGCGCCGGCTTCGGGCACCAGCCGTATCCGCGGTTCGTTTTCCCGTTGCGTATCGACGACGACCCGAGCGCCGGACAGCTCCGACAACAGCACGGCACGATAGCGATTGCGGATGCCGAACCATTGCCCGTCGACATCGTGCTCGCCCGACTCCAGCGCGTGCTGGCCGTCACCATCGACGGCGACCGGCCGGACATCGCCGTAGACCGCACCGAATCCCGGCAGGGGTTCGGGCACAAAGGCCGCCTGCGCCGATACCTCGAGAACCGCACCCGCGGGGATGACGAGTCGAATCCCGGTCACGCGGCCGTCGGCCGCAAGCGCCTGGCCGGACACGGGAACCGATGCTGCATCGTCGCCCGGCAGTTGCCAGCGAAACCGCACGGCGCCGTCGAACAACACCGGCAGCGCAGCGCCCTGCCCGGCGTCATCGACCGCATTCGGCACCGCATCCCGGGCCGTCGCCGGGCCGGCCAGCAGGCACCAGATCAATACGCCCCAGCGCATCATTTCAGAAACCGGCGCTGAGCCTCGAGCGACGCCTGGATCAACTGCGGATTCAGCGTCGCATCCCGCAGGGGCCGGTAATTACTGTCCATGACCTCGACGAATCCGCCCGGGTGCGACACGATCACGCGGTCCGGCTCGACGATCGCATGGTCCGTGTAACTGCCGGCCATCATCCATTCCCACGATTCACCGGAAAACAGGTTACGGCCGACGCTGTAATCGCTCGGCGGGTTGTCGCAACCGAATACATCCTGCAGCAGCGTGACGGGCAGGTCGTGGTGCGTCGTCCGGTATTCGATCGGCCGCGCCGGACGGCCCGGCCAGTGCATCATCAGCGTCGCACGCAACTGCGTCACGCTGAAATTGCTCGCATGACCGTAATCGCCGATACGGTTATCGTCGAACTCGTAACCATGATCACTGGTGACGATGACGATCGTCTCATCGAGCACGCCACGGGCGGCCAGCGAATCGAGGACGGTACGCACCTCGCCATCAACCATGCGGATCGCGACTCGATACCGGCGCCACAAATCGCGGGCCTTGTCGTTATGCGTGAAGCGATCATCCATCGGCAATGCTTCGGCAGGATCTACCGCCATATCCATCGGCGGGTCGTAATACACGAAGCCGAAAAACGGCTTATCGGCAGGCCGTTGCTCAAACCAGCGTAGCCAGTCCGCGGTGATGATCTTGTTGCGATCGGCAACCGCCAGGTCGCCCTGCTCGTCGGTCAGGTCGGGCCAGCCCGCGAATGCGGTACGGTCGATCAGCGTCGGGCTGCCGAAACCGACGGCGCTAAACAGCCCGACGTCATACGGGCGTGCCCGGATCTCATCCATCAGCACGGGCGCACGCTGCACGTCGTAAAAAGCCTGCCAATACGTGCTCGGTAGCCCGTAGAACATCGAGAACAGCCCCATCCGCGACGAGTTACCGCCACTGTATTGCCGCTCGAACCGGATGCCCTCGTCGCGAAAGGCCGCCAGCGTCGGTGTCAGGTCCGCATCGATGGCATCCGGTCGCAACGCATCGATCAGAATGACGACGATATTCGGCAGATCCGCATCGGCCGCGGTGCAGTTCAGCGGCTGCAACGGGTATTTGAGCTGCCCGTCGGCTACGGCGAGACTGCCGCGCAACAGGCGCTGGCGCCGCGCCGTCTCCGGGTCGATCAAACCCAGCCGCGCCAGATCCCGTTTCGCATGGATCGGGTAATACAGCGGCATGAAGCGCGTGAATTGTGTTACCGGCGTATGTCCGACCGCATCGCCCCAGATGTGCAGCCCCGTACTGGCCAGCCAGCAGCCGACCAGCAGGGCCGCGAGCGGCCGACCGTATCGCGGCCGATCGGCGAGCACAAACGTCCGCCAGACAACGCCGGCGAGCAGCGCCTCGAACGCGATGAAGATCGCGAACAGGATCGCAACGAAGACCCAGGTCGACGTCTCGAACAGGCTGGCCGTCAGTGCGCTCAGATGAAAGCGGTGCTCGGCAAACACGTTGGTGTCGAGCAACAGCAAGCTCAGCCCGCTGGCCGCAATCACGACGCCGAGCGTCATGACGAGACGCCGCGGCCGGAAGACGACGATGATCGGCGCCAGCAGAACGAACAGCGGCACGACCGACAGCAGCGTCAGATGCCCCGCGAACGTCAGCCCGGCATAGACGATGCCGGGCACGTCGTCCGGAAAATGATAGATCCACAGGTAGCGCTGCGCGATCAGCGCGAACAGTCCGGCGTTGACGACGCCGAACCAGCCGACCCAGCGCAATAAGCGGCGACGAACAGGCAACGCCTCGTTCATGTCGTCATGCACCGCCCACCCGCCCGGCCCCGGCATCGGCCGCCCCATTGGCCACTTCATCGACAATCGCGCAGATCGCATCGGCCGCGGCCTGCGTGCTCGAACCGAGGTTGTGGACGCATTCGGCCCGTAGCGCGGCGATCTGCTCACGAAAGCGCGCCGGGTCCGCGACCAGCCGATGAATCTCGGCCGGGATATCCGCGAGCCGGTCCGTCGGCACGAGTGCGCCGATCTGTTTGCGGACCGCCATCTCGAACGGTTCGATACCGAGTTCGCGCCACGTTTCGTTACGCGACTTGGCGGGTACGTCGATGTACAGCACCGGCTTTTCCAGGCCCAGACCATAGTCCATGCCGGCGCCCGACCAATCGGTGATCATGACATGCGAGTCGTACAGCGAATCGCTCTCGCCCATCTGTTCGATCAGGCGGAAATTCGGATGCGTGCCGTACCGGTCGGTGATCGCATCGAGCACGGCCGGCGTCTTCCAGCGCGTCTGGAAATGCGGCCGCAGCGTCAGCGTGAACCCCGCATCGAGCAGGATGCCGGTCAGCTCCAGTCCGAACAGGTTCAGGATCGTCTGCTCACCCCAAGACGGGGCCAGCAGCACATGGATGTGCGGCGGGTCGCCGAGCGGCGGCGCCTCCCGGCGTTCGGCCAGCAGCTGCTCGAGCCGGTAATAGCCGTGCGGCACGAGCCGCTTGGGTTTCAGCCCGCGCAGCGCTTCGCGCTTGCGAACCTCGATACCCTGGTGCGGTCCCGCACACAGGATCGTGTCGTAATGATCGAAGGAATTTTCGTGATCGGCCATGTGCGTGCTGATCAGCGAATGAAACATATAGATATAGTGTACCGGGTGCACGGACCGCTTCAGGTCCATGTTGTCCAGGTCGAGCAACTGCGTCACGAGCACATCGGCCTGCAGCGTCTGGAAGAACACGATGCGGAAAAACCCCTCGCCGATACAGAACGGAACAATCTTCGCGTTTGCCTGATGCAGGCCCGGATCTTCCGGATCGGACGCGACGTAGCAGATCGACCGGCCGTGACGGCCAGTCAGGTCCGCGATGATCGTCGCGTGATGATGCCAGTCCTGCGCGCTCTCAGAGAAGAAAACGATGCGCCGCGCATCGCGCGGGTGTCGCTTGAACGCTCGATACTGACGCCAGTTCGAGAAGAAACGGCCGGGCCCGCTCAATGGTCCGCTGAGCGCCCCGATTCGATCTCCTGATCATCGCCGGTCGGCGGCTCATCGCCGTCCTTGCGAAAGAACGCCTTGATCTTGTACCAGTAGGTCTTGAGCGCCAGCCCGACCGTCGCGAACAGGCCGACGATCGCCGAGATGATCATGCTGCCGGTGCCCGGGTCCAGGTAGGCCCATGCCGGCGGCGCCAGCATGACAAGAACAAGAGCGGCCGCGCAAAGCGTCCACCATCCGACGGATGTGCGTTGGGGGTGTTGCATGATCGAGTCCCGGCTGAGTTCGGCGGCTATTCTACAATGAGTGCGGCCGTTTTTTTCGGCCATCCGCATCGCGTTGCGGTCTGCGCAGTTCGTGGCGGCGACGGCCCAAAAAGCCGATCATCGCGCCCCATCCCCCCGGTTCCGGCAGTCTTCGCCGGCGGCGCTCGGCCGCCACCGGTCACCAGGGCAACCGTTTGCCGTAGCGGGCGACTGCCGTCGCGTTGCGTGACAGAATTATCCTACCAACGGCCGATCGTCGGCGTCTGTTCCAAGTATGGCAACTGCCGAACGCCATCCTTAGATCTTATTTTGTCTTTAATTTCAGACTATTTGCACAGTTATGCAGATTGAGTCTCGAAAAATCCGGCCGCACTGCGGCAATCCACCCCCGCGAAGGACATCCAAAACGCTCGCAACATCCTGTCACCACACGCTAAATAACCGGCCCGGCACCCCAATCTTGGGGTAGTGTTTATGTCAAATCGTCCGCGGAATCGCCGCCAAAGACCGGTATAGTTTCACGTACAGTTTTTCTGAGGGTGGAGCGAGAACAATGAAGACAATGAAAATCTTGATGGGGCTGGCCGTGTTGGCGCTAGGGGCGCAGGCACAGGCAGCATTAGACCCATTCCAAAGCTATACAGGCAATGTCGGTGTTTCGACGGACGGCTGGGGCAGCACCGCATCGAGCGGCGTGATCTCCGCTTCGGTACCCGCCGGGTCCACCGTGATCGCGGCCTACCTGTACAGCGCCACGTTTAGCACCAGCGGGACACCGACCGTCACGCTCGACGGCAGCGGCGTCACGTTCGGACCGGCCGTCCCGAACGCAACCGCCTGCTGCAGCCTTGCCTCATGGCGGTCGGACGTCACGAGCATCGTCAAGCCGACGATCGACGGCGGCGCCGGCGGCGTCTACAACTTCGCGGTAACGGAAGGCCAGTCGAATATCGACGGCGAAGCACTGGTCGTGGTCTACCAGAACGCCGCATTGCCGGAATCGACGGTCGGCATCCTCGACGGCTTCGCATCGGTAGCCGGCGACACGGCGGCGATCAATTTCGCCGACCCGCTCGACCCGAGCGATCCGGGCTTCTTCGCCGAGATGTCACTGGGCATCGGCTTCAGCTGCTGCAGCCAGAAATCCTCCGTCGAAGTCAACGGCACGTTGATCACGCTGAACGCCGGCAACAATGACGACGGCAACGCCGTGGCCAACGGCAGCCTGATTACGGTCGGCAGCTTCGACGATCCGCTGTCACCGTTCATGCCGTCATACGAAGAAGACCACGAGCGCTATGACCTGTCCGGTCAGGTTGCCTTGGGCGACACGAGCATCTCGGTCACGACCGCCAACCCGTCACGTGACGACAACATCTTCCTGGCGGTGTTCCATGTCTCCGGTATCGCGGGCATCAACGAGCCGCCGCCGGATCCGGACCCCGATCCGTCACCGCTGACCGAGCCCGGCACCCTGGGCTTACTCGGAGCGGGCATGTTGCTGATGGCCATCCGTCGCCGGCGCATGCAGTAAGAGGGCTTCCTCTGAGTACAAAAAAACCGGGCATCTTGCCCGGTTTTTTTTCGTCCTCAATTGGTAAGATTGGCCCTTGGGAAGATTGATCTTCAATAGCAGCGGAGCGGTCACGTGAGACGATACCTTGGCATCACACTACTGGTTCTGATTCTTTGCCCCCCGGCCATGGCGCTGCGGGTCTCGCCACTGTACCAATACGACGCGACCAACCTCGAGGCCGAGGAGAACAGCAACAGTTACCGCAGGATCACCGATGCATTGCGTGCCGATGATTTCGCGACCGCGGTCAAACTCGCCAGCGACCGCATCGCCACCGACCAGCTGGACAATCGGGCCCACCTGCTCCTCGTGCTCGCCTGGCTCGGTCAGGGCAACCAGGCGGCCATCAACCTGCATTTGGAGGAACTCCAGACCCAGCTTCCCGCGGTCGCACGGGCCATACATCTCGAACTTGCGCAGTACTACGCAAAGATCAGTCGATTCTACCGGGTACATCGCCACCTGAACCGGATCCCGGCGGCGGACTGGCCTACCGAGGCCTACCGGCTCGAAGCCGAGGCACTGGAGCGTCAGGGCCGAGTCGAAGACGCCCGTGCCGCCTACGAAAAGCTGTTGGCGCGTCAGCCCGGGTCGCCCGGTGCGCGGCTGGCGCTCGCCCGACTCGGGCTGTTGTCCGGTGACATCAAGACCTCCGTCGAACACACGCAGCGACTGCTCGAGGCCGAACCCGACAACACGGCCGGGTTGGCAATCGCCGGCGTCGCCCATCTGCTCGCAGCCGACCTCCCCGCTGCCGAGAAACGCTTCACGCACCTGCTGTCCATCGACCCGCGCAACGCCTCGGCGCGCTTTAATCTCGGCGTGATCAACCAGTTCGCGGGCAAAAGCGACGAAGCCGCCCGATATTTTCGCCAGGCACAAACCACAGAAGCCCGGATCGCTCATTCGATCGCCGCGTTCAAGCCGGACAATCGGCCCGTCAAACTCGACGCCGGCGATCCCTACGGATCGCTCGCCGCACTTGTCAATGCAGCCACGGCGTTGGCCAATGGCGAACCGGCGGAAGCAGACGAGACCTACCGGGCCGCAGGCGAACTGTTTGTCGACTTCCAGCAGCCCGGTTTCTCCGTCACGGCCTACCCACCGAGTGACAATCTGGCCAGCGCACGACTGCTGGCCTGGTCTAACCTGCTCTATCGCCAGGGATACTTCCGGCTGACACTGCAGGTGCTCGACGGCGCTCCGCAGGAAGATACGAGCGCCTTTACCGCCATCACCGCAGCCCGGGCCGCGTGGAAACTGAACGATGAGACGCGCGCGACCGGCCTCTACGTGCAGACCGGCGCCCGGTACCCGCAGTTACTGACCCCGATGCTGGAAAACGCCGACATCGCTTTCTATCGCGGCGACACCGCGACCGCCATCGCCGCCTATGAACAAATTACGGCCGACCACCCCGACCGGCAATCGATTGCACTGCGGCTGGCCAGCCTCTACAACGCGGCGAACCAGGCGGAAAAAGCCATCGCGCAGTACCAACGCATCACGGATAAACGATTGATCGCTCATGCCGAGGACCAGATTGCATCGACCCTGCTCGAACGCATGGATGACCCGCAGAGCGCGCTCCAGCACATCCTCCGCGCACGACAGCTGGACTCCCGCAGTACCTCAATCCAATACACGCAGGCAGCCATCTATTTCGCACTCGAGAAATACAAGGAATCGGCACAGCTCTACCAATTGCTGTCACGGACCTACGATGGTGACGCGACGTTTTACTACCAGGCCGGTAAAGCGTTCCTGCGCGTCGGCGAACAAGACGAGGCCGCGCAGCACCTCGAACAGGCGCTGAACTTCGGTCAACCTTTCGAGGGTGATGCGGACGCCGAAGACATGCTACAGGCCATCTGGAACGCCCGACCGGTGCAGGCCCGCGCGCAATAAGCACATGACCTGATCCCGGCCGCCGGGTCCGCAGCAACCCCCGGGATCGCCTGCGGATTGCCCGCGGATTGCCTAACGCAAACCCTCCGCGAGCGCCTTGCGCAGCATTAGTGCGCGGACCTGCGCGCGCATCAGCACGCGCCCGACAATGCCCTGGCCGGCAAGCTGGTCCGCCAGTCCACGCTGTGATACGCGGTACGCCAACTCTTTCAAACCCGTCAGCGGCCGAATCCAGACCTTCATCTGCACGACTCGCCCGTCTTCATTGAGCCGAAACCGGTCGATGCCCTGCAGCGTGAACTTCCCCACCTGCGCCTCAAACTCGAACAACACCTCACTACCCTTCGTCCAGGTATCGGTCACGCGATAACCTTCGAAAACATCGAAGACAATACTCAGGAGCTCGAAGACCACGGTCTTGCCGCGCTTGGGCGCGAAGATCGCGGGCGAGAAAAACTCGATGTCGTCATCGATCAGCGGCAGGATCAGGCTCGGGTCATTCTCGGCGAAAACCCGGTGCCACTGCTCGATGAACGACTGTGATCGGGTAGAATCCATCAGGGGTTGATACCATGAAACCCGACCACGGGGAAGGCCGCCATGACCGCACCGTATAGACAGCGCTTCCGGGTGCGCTACAGTGACCTGGACACCAACGGGCACGTCGCCAACACCTCGTATCTCAAATACTCGCTCGACACCCGCGTCGGCTTCCTGTTCGCCAACGGCCTGACAGCCGACATGATGCGCGACTCGGGATACGGCCCGATCGTATTCCGCGAAGACATCACCTATCTCAAGGAACTGTTCGTCCCCGACGAGATCGAGGTGCGTTACTGGGTCCGCTCCCTGCACGAAGACGGCATCCGCTTCCGGATGTGCACCCAGATCTTTCGGTCTGACGAGGAACTGGCCGCGAGCATCGAGATCTACGGCGGCTGGATCAGCCTCAGCCGGCGCCGGCTCGAGAAACCGCCCAAAGAAGTCTGGGACCTGATGCTCGCGCTGCTCATCGAAGACAAAAAGCCCTGACGGCAGCCGCCGGGCCACGCTGACGACCCCACCTCAAGCACGAAAACCGCCGCAACACCCCGTTGCCGGCCAGCGCAATACAGCCGAACCGGCAGATACAAATAACCGCCGTTCCCGAGTCGCGCAGAATCCGGGAAACAGCGCCAACGAGCGCTTTGGCGGCTCTTTTTCACCCCGGGAATGCATTGCCATATTAGCTTTTTTGTTTATTCTGGGACTTATGAAGCATTTCCAAACCGGGCACACACATTTACACGAGCCCGCTCTAAAACAAGCTGTTACGGAGCAGGAATCTAAACTGAACAACGACAACCTGCAGTATGTCGTTCAAACGGTACTAATAGAGTCGAGGCAGTGACTTTGGAAAATCAAATACCATTTAACGAAGCAATGTTTACTCTTGCCACCGGCTGGATGACTTTCTGGCTCTACTGGATGGCGTTTGCGATCACTGTAACTCCACTGATACTGGTTTTTTCGAAAGCGACGCGTATTGATGCTGTGATCGTATTCCTGACAAACATCGCTATGCTGGTTGGTATGAGCTGGATATATGACGAGGTGGGTTACGTTCGGCTAATGGGCATCGTGCATGTCATCCTGTGGACCCCGCTATTTATTTACCTCGTTCGCCGCGCAAAGAACGGCGAGATGCCGCTGCTCTGCAGGCTTGCCATGTGGATGTTTGCGGCAACACTGGCAGTGTCTCTGGTATTTGACTACACCGATACTGCTCGCTACTTGCTGGGTGAGCGCGCTAGCATGATCTAGCCGCCAGCAGATATGTCGCAGGCAAATATGCTCCGTAACCAGAACAAGCAATCGGACCGGCCTTCGGCCGGCCGCTGTTGTAGGCGTTACGGGGCTTGATTTCATGGTAGGTCAGAATATCCGTCGTCGATATGAAGCAGAAAAATACGGCAAGAATAATTTTTGCAGATCCTCGCTACTCCATTCACTTCAGTAACTTACCAGAGGGCCTCGATACAATAATTGTTCCGGACAATTTAGTTTTATGAAGTATTCGGCAATCGCTATTCTCCTTATCGCCTGGTTCACTCGTTTGGCGACCGCGGACCCCGTTACTCTGCAGTTAAAAGAAGGTTATTTGACAGTCCAAGTGACCCTAAATGGCTCTTTCAAAGGCCAATTTGTTCTGGATACCGGAGCAGATGTCTCGGCGGTAAGCCCATCGCTTGCACAGGACATTGGGCTTGAGCACAAAGCGTATGTAAATGCTGGGACCGCAGGCGGAAAGACAATAAATGTACCCCTGACAGCCATCCAAAGTTTATCCATTGGAGAGCATAGCGTCTCACTGGAACCTGTCGTCATCCTGGATGTCGCTGCCAGAACCCAAGGGCGTCTCGGCAATGTAGATGGTATCGTTGGTAGTGACTTTCTTCGTAATTTCATAATAACCATAGACTTTGCCGAAAAGCAGTTGTACTTCGGAGATCAAGACATGCTTGCCAAGCGATTGGCGAATGGGGTCAAGGTCTTGGCTAAAATCGAAGGTGGAACGGCAATTTTTCTTCCGGTCACATTGAACAACCAACTAACGACTCGTTATAAGCTAGATACCGGTGCCGCAGTTACGCATCTGACTTTGGCGGATGCCAAGCAGCTTGGTTTCGATCAGGGATCTGATGGTGTAATTCTTGAGCAAGCCGATGGCATCGCCGGGAGTTACGACACACTTTTGTTTGATCTGCATGAGTTTAATGTTGGCACCACGGCCCCGGTTCAGAATTTGTCAGTGAAGGCATATGACACTCCATACGGTTTTATCGGGTCGGATTATCTACAGCACTTCGTCTTGACGTTGAATTACCGGGATCAATACATCATTCTGTCAAGCCACTAACCATGACAAAAAAGTTGCCCTTCAAGTAATGACTGCCAAGTTGAATGTAGCGGGAGGTTTACCCCGTAACCAGCATGAGCCGAAGAGGGACGTCAAACCCACCACGCGTGTTTGCCGCCCCTGTCATGGGCGCTAGGCGGCAAAACGACAATGGCGTTAGATTGAACCCCGCAAATGCACTCACTGCGATTAAGATCTTCCATACTTTGGTGTGGGCATTTTTTGCGAGCTGTATTCTTGCAATACCTGTCGTTGCCCACATCGGCTCATTTGCCTTAGCAGGGGCGCTTGTCGCAGCAGTGTTTGCAGAGGTCTTAATCCTCGCTGCAAATCATGGCAGCTGTCCGCTTACGGCTGTGGCCGCCCGCTACACACCCGAACGTCAGCCGAATTTTGATATCTTCTTGCCACTTTGGATTGCCAAATATAACAAAGCAATTTTCGGTGCTCTGTTTGTCGTTGGTTCCATCTATGCGTTTTACAGGTGGTGGCAGGAAAGTGCCGCCTAACCAGTTCGCGCAGCAAGCTGCGCCGGACGGCCAGACTTACGACCGCATTCAGCGATTCATTGGATAGAACGATTTCCGGACTGCCTTTCGGCGCTCCGAAGATTGTGTCCATCGTACGCGACTCCAACATTGGGAATCTGCTTGAGAATCCGGCTGCTGCGGTTCAAGGCCTGGCTGATCGGGCATTCTTCTGGCTCCGGCACTCTCCATTTTCAACTGGAGAACGGGTAACATTTAGCGCTGATAACACGTCATCCGTGCATGGATCCGATTACCGGGGTACGATTGACCGTAACCAACACACACAGTGGGAATTTTCGCCGGACTACCAATTGACGACTGCAAATTAGTTCCCGTCCAAATATCCCTGCTATTGGCATCAGGTGAGACAAGAAAATGGTTCTGCTTTATATCGTTCTGGGCTTTCTCGTTCCGGTCCTTATGGTTTTCGGTTACTCGTTCTGGCTGCGACGCCGTCGACGGCTGCGAAGGGAAAACCAGGCCAAAAGCGACACGGAGAACAAGTCTCCCTGAGACCTGCAATGACCGGTGGATTCACCGAGCCGGCACTTGCAACGGACATCGGGGACGGGCACGAACTGGCTACGGCCAGTCGGCGCCCCGCACCAGAGGCCGAAGATATCAACATCACCTCTGCCTTCGATTGCGGTCAGCAGCAGATCAATTCAGCCGCCATCGACTCACCACTGTTTTGCACTCGAACTGAATACACGGGAATAGGATCATGTCGTTCAAAAAGAAATTCATCATTTGTCAGGTTGCCCTTTTTTTCCCCGCTCTGGCTTTCGTCCGATACCTGGAAGGCATCAAGATTCTGGAAGACGGCGGCCTCAGTTTTACGATCATCACGGCGTTCGCGTTTTCGATGCTGCCGGCGGTGTTCATCGCCGCCATCTGGTGGAACATGCAGGACGACGAATAGACACAACCTCCTCCGGTCGACCGGGGCCGAATTTATCAAATTCGTCGGCCACTCCGTTTCCACAATGAGATTGAAACATGGTCATGGCACAACAGAAATTTCTGGTTGAAATGTCGCTGGACTCCATACCCGGCGATATCTATCAGGAACTCGGCCGTGCGGAGATGACGTACACCCAGGCGCAGATACAGGCGGGAAAGCTGTCGCAACTGCTCGTCACGGCCGATCACAGGAGATACTGGATGGTATTTACCGTGCGTGATGAGCACGAGTTGCGGTCAATTCTGGAAAACTTCCCCTTGCATCGGTTCTTTGACTATTCGATCCACCCGGTTCAGGACATGGTGGCGGCATCGGCGGCCGGCCTCGTCGACCCAAACCTCAAATAGGCAACAACGGTCACTTACACCTCGGCCGGACCATTGAATCGTCGGCGAACCTGGCCGGGTGTCCGCGGATCCGGGTTAGAATACCGCGGACAGAAAATATTCTCGGGAGGATGATTCAATGAAGACTCTTTTTGTTGCTACCGCTTTGCTCGCCTGTAGCTGGCCGGCGTGGTCCGGCCCCGACCTGGATGCGGCGGCAGCAGATGCATGCGCATGCCTGAAGGCCCCTTATGAGCAGGTGGAGAAAGCGATGCAACTCATCCGCGCCGCTCAGGCATCCGGTGACATGTCCGGCCTGATGGCGGCACAGGGTGAGATGATGCAGGTCATGAACGCATCCGGAGAGTGCTTCAATGGTCTCGTGAAAAAGTACCCGGAGATCGACAAGAGCGACGCCCTGAAAGAGCAGGTCATGGCGAAGACCGAGAAAAGATGCCCGAATCCGGCAACGGCGATGATGTCGCCACAATAGTCACCGGGCCGCGTCGGGTCGCAGGGATGCGCCAAAGCGGCGGCTGTCCTTTACTTCGCGCGTGATGCCGCCGCGATAATCTGCGGGTAGACGCGCTCGCGGGCGCGCCGCAGGTGGCCCGGATCATCGATCTCCGACCATGCCAGGTCGGCGATGACCGGACACGCGATCGGCCGCAGCGCCGCGGCGGCCACGAGACAATCCGTCTCGTAGTCGTATCGCAGGGACTCTTCGAACGCCTTGCCGGCGACGTCCTGCATCAGCGCAAACAGTGCGGTCGAAATCCGGGAGATCCCGACCAGTTCGCCGGCGATGTCACCGGACAGCGCGTCGCGATCCTTGGACATCCCCACGAGCTTGCCGTCGCACGTCTCGACCCAGACTTCATCGCCGGCGCCGGTGGGGCCGGACAGCAGGATCGCATCGGGCGCGGGCGCTGCCAGCAATTCGGTCAGCGCGCGCGGCTCGTAGATCAGGTCGGATTCGAGCAGCAGGAAGTCCCCGGCAATAGCCTCCCGCGCGCAGTACAGTGAATACATGCTGCCCGATTCGGCGAAAAGCGGGTTATGCACGGTGCGCACGCAGCCGCCCTGCCCGGCCGCCAGTCGCTCGTAATGTTCCGCGCAATGGCCGGTGACGATGACGATATCGCCGATGCCCGCCGCGCCCAGCCGCTCGATCGATTCTTCGATGATGGAGCGCTCACCGAGCCGCAGGAAGCCTTTCGGGATGTCCGCAATCTCGCCGCGCAACCGCGTGCCCATGCCGGCAGCCAGGATCACGGCGCTGTTGATCACGCGTACGGTCCGAAGATATCGGCGAAGGCGGCCGCGAGCGCATCGAGATCGTCGGCGCCGATAGCCCCCATGTTCGCGATCCGAAACATGTTCGCCGCAAATTGTCCCTGGCCGGCATAGATTACAAAGCCCGCGCGCTTGAACGCATCGTGTGCGAGCGGATAGTCGCAGCCGTCGGGCAATCGGTATGACCTGAGGACGCACGAACTGTCGGCCGCATCCAGCAACGGCTCGACGCTCTGCTCGGCCAGTTCCCGTTCGATTCGGGCCGCACGGTCACGATAGCAGCGCCGTCGCTGTTCCCAACCACCGGCATCGCCAAGCTCCGCCAGCGCCTCGCGCAGCGCAAATGCGGCCGGCACGGCTTGCGTAAACGGCGAAAAACCATCGCCGTGCTGACCGGCATGATAGGCACGCAAGTTCAGGTAGACGCTGCCGGTCTCTGACGCCGGCGCCGCCCACAACGCATCGCGCGCCAAAACGAACGCCAGCCCGGGTGCCGCGTGCAGACATTTATTGGCCGTCGCCGCGACCGCCGCCAGGTTCCAGGCTCCGGCATCGATCGCCTCGGCGCCGAAACTGCTGACCGCGTCAAGCAGCAATGCCAATCCGCGCGACCGGCACAGCGCGCCGACCGCATCGAGATCGTTGAGCCGGCCCGTCGTCGTCTCGTGATGCACGGTCGCGACATGCGTGATCTGCGGATGCTCATCGAGCAACCGGGTCACCGCCGCGATGTCGATCGGCGCGGTCCACTCGCCCTGCAGCACACGGTGTGGTTTACGGTGAGCTGTGAGCATTTTCGCCATGCGCTCGCCGTAGACGCCGTTGGCGAGCACCAGCGTCTCCCCGGCATCGCTATCCGGCGCAAAACTCGCGAGCATCCCCTCGACCGCAGCCGTGCCGGAACCGGTCAGCATGACGGACGAAAAACCCTGCGCCGTGCCGGTATAGACGCGCACGAGTGCGGCGTTGATCTCACGCGTCAGTGTCGCGAACTCTGGTTCGCGATGACACCAATCGTCACGAATCAGCGCGTTGCGCACGCGGTCGGTCAGTGTGACCGGCCCAGGGTTCAGCAGGATGTTACGTTTGACGGTCATACAGGGGATTCCTCGGCGGCAATATGGGCGCGCAGCCGCTCGGCAACCTCGGCCGGCGACGCGGTCGGGCGCGGCAGACCCTCCGGCACGCCCGGCAGGGTCGGTGCATGGATAAACGTCAATCCGCCTCGGGAGGCGGCAATACACGCCGCCAGTTCGTCGGGAGTCGCAGCGACCCGGCGTGCCGGGTAGCCGCACGCCGCCGCCACGGCGCAGAAGTCGACGCCGGCCGACAGCGTCGTCTGCCCGCCCGTGGATTCGTGGATGCCGTTATCGAGCACGACGTGCACAAGGTTTGGCGGCCGCTGCTCGCCGAGCATCGCGAGCGCACCGAGTCGCATCAACAGCGCACCATCACCGTCGAGCACGATTACGCGCCGGTCCGGCCGCGCCAGTGCGATGCCAAGCCCCAGGCTCACGGCACAACCCATTGAGCCGACCATGTACAGCTGGTTCGGCCGGTCATCGAGCGCATAGAGTTCACGCCCGGTGTAGCCCGTGGTCGCGATGACAATATCGACGGCCGCGATGCTGTTTTGAACCGCGCGCAGCATGTCGGTGCGCCGCGCCGTCGCCACGGCCGTCACGCACGCGGTTGCCGGCTCGCGCGGCTGAACGGTCGGCGTCGAGTGCAGCGCGCACGGCGCAACGCTGCCCTTGCGCATGATCAGCGCAAACGGTTCGCGCTTCGCATCCATCGACTCGATGGCCCGCGCCAGCGTCGGCGCGATGTCCGCCTCCGCATCCGGGAACCAGGCCCACGGGATCCCGAGCAGGTCCAGCAGATCGGGCGTGATGCGCCCCATCAGTTCGTGCTGCGGCTCATCGGCGGCACCGCCCGGCTCGCCGCGCCAGGTCACGATGACCAGTACCGGGATACGGAACGTGTGGGTCAGCGACGTCAGCGGGTTAACCGCGTTGCCAAAACCAGAATTCTGAAACATCACGACGCTGCGCCGACCGGCCAGTTCCGCGCCCGCTGCGACGGCGACCGCGTCGCCCTCATTCGGTGCACCGACATAGCACAGGTCCGGATCGTCGATGACGAAGTTGATGAACGGCTTGAGGTACGAACACGGCACTCCCGTGTACAACGAGAAACCGTGCGCGCGGGCGCGCGCGATGAAAGCGTCGGCCTCGATCATGCGAAGCTGCCTGCCGCCAGCACGTCGTCGAGGCTGTCGACATCGAGCCAGTGCCCGGTCGTGTAGACGACACGCACCACATGTCCGCGGCGCACGAGCTCATCGAGCAGGTGATGAAGTTTCGCCCGGCGGTTGGCCGGTTCCGCAGCCATCTCACCCACCAGCGCGCGCAGGATCGGCAAGCCCTCCGCCGAGGCGCGGAGCACGCCGATCCACTCGCCGTGAATCTCGTCGTCGGCCAGTTCCTCGCCGGCGGCCGCGAGCGTCACATCATGATAGAACGCATGGCGCGAATGCGGTTCCGAGCAGCGGACGTAGTCAGCGGCGCGATCACGGTTAACCGACGCGCTCCAGTTCGTATCGACGGCGATGACGAAATCGGCCGCGGGCTCCATCAGCACATCGAGGATATAGCGCTTGAAGATTACGTCGCCAAACGACACGATCAGGTCGCCGTCGATATCCGTCGTCTGCTCGAGTGCGCACGCCAGCGACACGAGCTCGCTGGTATCGGCATAGTCCGGATTGTCGACATAATCGAGCGCGGGCAGCGTGACGGTATCGGCCCGGTAGCCGCGTACGACCGTAATATCCTTGATGCCGGCCGCGTTATAGGCAGTGACGATATGCCCTAGCAGCGGCTGGCCGCGGATCTCGACCATGGCCTTCGGCCGCTCGGCCGTCAGCGTGCCGAGCGCGCCGCCGCGCGATGCGGCGAGGATGACCGCCCGCGTCGACCGCGAATCCTTCGGCAAGTAGCGTTCCTCAGCATCCTGCAGCTCCGACGCGCCCTGCAGGCGAAAGATTTCCTTGACCGGCGCAATCGAATCCTCGATCGAGCGCAGGTTCTGTTCGCGCGCCAGCGTTGCGGCGCAGTCCTGCATCGTCGTGATGGCCGCGCGCAGCAGGTGGTTCGCCCAGATTGCGATCGAGAAGCCGGCCTCACGCAACACCTCGGTCGGCGTCGCGTAATACTTTGTCGGCACGATGACCACCGGCAACCGGTCGGCCCACTCGCGCTTGAACGCGAGTATCTCGTTCGGCGTGCTTAGCGCGCTGTGAATCAGGATGCCGTCGGAGCCGGCCGCGTGGTAAGCCTCGGCGCGCTTCAGGGCCTCGCCAAGGCCCCAGCCGGCGATGAACGCCTCGACACGCGTGATGATCGCGAAATCATCATCGGCCTGGGCATCCTTACCGGCCTTGATCCGGCTGCAGAACTCATCGATCTCGGCGAGTTGCTGCTTGTTGCCATCGATGAAGCTGTTGGTCTTCGGATACAACTTGTCCTCGATACAGACCGCGGCGATCCCGCGCTGCTCGAGCTTGCGCACGAGCCGGCGGACATTATTGAAGTTGCCGTAGCCGGTGTCGCCGTCGAGCAGGATCGGGATACGCGTCGCGTCGGCCATGAACTCAAGCATCTCGAGCACCTGCGTCCAGCTCGCCTCGTTGCTGTCGCGCACGCCGTACTGGGCCGACATACACAGGCCTCCGGCCCACAAACCCTTGAAACCGGCCTCCTCGCCGATCTTCGCCGTGATCCCGTTGTGCGCCTCGAGCAGGAACTCCAGGTCGTCACCATCGAGCAGTCGGCGGAATTGCGCGGTTTTCCGGAGCTCGGCGCCAGCCGTGCGGAGACGGTCTGTTTCGGGTTTTGCACTCATACCTTACATTCGCTTTCGTTTGCTACAACAAAACAACCGGGACCCGGCGAGGTTAACAAGCCCGGCCGCTGATCCCCTGCCGGACGCCGGGAGCAGACATTGGGGTCTGACCCCGTGTCCGCTGGTCGCCCCAAATACCGTGCCAAAAACATTGGCCCCGAGACGCTGGAGGCCTGACCCCGGTTCCGACCTGCGTTCACCCGGGATCTTCACCCGGGGTCTTACCCGTAATCGAAGCCAATGATATGCCTTTCCTTCCCGGCACTCGAACGGCGCCGCAAGCGGCCCGCCGTTCCGCCCGCGCCGCCAGGGCATGACCACTGTTCGCAGCACCACTCCGGGGGCTGAAATCCGGGTTGGCCACCACTGGCCGCCTGTCCCGCCACTCAGTCGATCAGGGTTCAGGCGGCGAGCCGGCGGCATTGGTCGCGCATGATTTTCCGGCTGCACGGGCCGGACACAACCATTGAATGGATCAATTATTTACCTTATGAAAGGTACTTATTTATATGTTTTTTAAGTACTTTTTAATCCTTGTACTGATCCCCTTCGGCCAGCAGCGCAGCCGTGCCGATGATCCCGTTCAGCGCCTGGAAGTCGAACATCCGGTCCATGATGCCGGCCGTCGTGCCGTCCCGGCGCAGCGCCGCGAGGTACTCGGCGCCGGCCCGGCTGATCATCCGCAGCATCGCGCCGGGGAAGATCACGAGCTTGAAGCCGAGCGCGGCCAATTCGTCGGCGCTGTGCAGCGGCGTCTTGCCGCCCTCGACCATGTTCGCCAGCAGCGGAACCCGATTGCCGAACGCCGCACCGACGGCCGCCAGTTGAGCGTCATCGAGCGGCGACTCGACGAACAGCACATCGGCCCCGGACTCGATGTAGGCATTGCCCCGCTCCAGGGCCACGTCGAGACCGGCGACCGCAATCGCGTCGGTGCGTGCGATAATCACGGTGTCGTCGTCACGCCGGGCATCCTGCGCCGCGCGGATCTTGCCGAGCATCTCGCCGATCGACACCAGCGACTTGCCGTCGAGGTGGCCGCAGCGTTTCGGCAGGGTCTGATCCTCGAGCTGAATAGCCGACGCACCCATGCGCTCGAACAGGCGTACCGTGCGCTGAACATTCAGCGCGTTGCCGAACCCGGTATCGCCGTCGACGATCAACGGGATCTCGATGCGCTCACGGATGTTGCCGATGACGTCGGCGACCTCGGTCATCGTCGTCAGCCCGATGTCGGGACGGCCCAGACGCGTGAAGGCGATGCTCGCACCGCTGAGATAGGCACAGCCGAAACCGGCCTGCTCGATGAGCAGCGCCGTCAACCCGTCGAAACAACCGGGCGCGACAATCGGCCCGGGCGCAGCCAACTGCTCTCTGAGTCTGCGGGCATGTGACATCACGGTTCTCCTCGGGCGGCGATTCGTTGTTTCAGGTAGGGCATCAAGCCGCCGGCCGCGACGATCGCCAGCAGGTGCTCCGGCAGACCGGCAACCGAATACGTCCGCGCCTGCGTCAGGTTCTCGATGCGCCCGGCCAGCGGGTCGATACGCAGCCGGTCCCCTGCCACGATCTCGGCGGCCTGCGGGAATATCAGCGTCGGGATGCCGAAA
>JAJFJS010000113.1 GCA_021773815.1 Gammaproteobacteria bacterium | reverse complement strand
GCTTTTCGAGCTTTTTCTTCAAGTTAACAAGTCTGTCTTCTGTCAATGGGATTGCCGTTTGGACTATTACGGGCACAATACCCCTTATTTTCCCTGCAACGCCTTTGTAGACGTCCGGCAGATAATCCAGTATTCTCTCTCTCCTCTTATCAATAAGGACACTGAGAAGGTTCTTAACCCACTTGCTGGAACACTGAGACACAATGACTTTGTCAACAATATCTTTTTTATCGGTTTTTGTAATTGCAGGATGGTAAAGAATACTACGAAAATCCTTATTTGTACTTAGCAGCTGCTTAATACCATCAAGATCTTTTTCTATATCACCGGTGTCGCCATGTTTAACGGCCACTTCATACAGCGCCAGTGAATAACCTTCTATCAAGCTCTTTTGTATCAAGACAGATTCCCCACTCCCTTAATAACATCATCCACCAATTTTTCTGCTGTTTCACGTTTTGTCGACTGTTTAATCAATCTGGAGGTTGAAAGAATTGTTAAATCAACAACCTGATTTCTAACTTCTGCCAGAGCTTTCTTTCGTTCCATCTCGATATTCAGTTGTGCCTTGGATTTTTCATCCGCGACAGCCTGATGCGCCTCCTTCAGCATTTCGTCGCTTATCTCCTTGGCCTTATCTACCGCAACCTGGATCTTTGCTTCAGCAGCTTCATCAGCTTTTACTGCTTTTTGCTGATACTCTTCTTTCAGCCTTGCAGCTTCAGCTCTATCATCTTCGCTTTTCTTGTACGTATCTTTTATCTCATCAGCCCTGGACTTTATTACGTCCTTTATCTTGCCGAAGAGAAACTTCTTCATCAATACCAGCAGTATTAGAAAACCTACTGCCTGGATGAAGACCATTTTGAAATCAACGCCTAAAGCGTCTAATAAATTCCCCACATTTAGTCTCCCATGTTACCGCTTTTATCTTACTGCACCAGTTCTAAAAGCCTTTACACAGTTATGTTGCTTAGGTATTTGCACAGTCAAGCATAACCGCAAAAGGTTTTGAAATTTATATATTAGTGCCCAAGTACCTTTAAAACAGCTCCTGTGTCCGGTAGTTTTCCCATTAAAATAAAGGACAAAACCAATGAATATATTGCCAATGCTTCGATAAATCCCAGACCAATAAACATGAGCATCTGAATTTTTCCAAACAGCTCTGGTTGTCTTGCTACTGCAGATGAAGCTCCGGCAACCGCAATTCCCTGGCCTATTCCACAACCAAAAGAAGCAAAAGCCAGCATACCAATACCAATCGCCAAACATGCAAAATAAATCATTCTTTAAATCCCCCTTCTTCAAAAATTATAAATGTTTCTCTCCAATTGACCCTGCTATGTAAAAACTAGCTAAAAATGCGAAAATGAAGGCCTGGAGTGATGCTAAAAGTAAATCCAATAAAACAAACGGAAAATGTATAGGTATAGGAATAAAACCCAGCAATAATGGAGAAAGTCCTATGAAGATCGACAGTACAGTGTGCCCCCCCATTAGATTTCCGTAAAGACGCATTGAAAGAGACAATGGACGAGTTAAGAATTCCGACAATATATGTAACGGGAACAGCATTGGGGACATCCATCTCGGTTCTCCCATCATATGCTTAACGTACTTAACCGGCCCGTTGTGTTTGAGCCCGTAATAATGAGTGGCACAAAACACCAGTAAGGTGAGCGCCAGGGTGGTATTATAGTTCGTCGTTGGAGAATGAAGCAACGGAACCTGACCTATAAGGTTCATTATCAGAATATATAAGAAAAGCGTACCTATAAAAGGAAGAAACTTATCAGACATTTTCCCCAGAATTGATTTGACAAAACCGTCAAGCGCTTCTACTAAAATTTCAAGAATAGCCTGCACCCCGCCCGGAATAATCTTCAGGTTACGAGTAGCCATCATTGAAAACAGACCAAGAAATGCAATTATCATCATTGACATAACTATTGGAAGCAACTGGTGCAATGTCAGTCCGAATATTTCAGCGTGTTTGTCTATAGGTAGTAAATCAAAAAACGTGGGAAGCTCAGGTACCCCGCCACTTGAACTACCATGTGTCTCTTCTGTCAAACCTCTACTCCTTTTTAAGTTATAAACTATAAAGCATTCTCAGCTGTCTAATGAGAATGAATTGTCGATACAAATTCTGATTTAGTAGTAATATTGTTATCGCTTCCAGAAGAATCGTGCTCTTTATATTCGGCACCATCATCTTTAGCTTTGTTGAGAAAGTTTACCAAAACCATGCTTACTACCATTGAAAGTACAACCAACTGCACTATTGAAACCCCTATAAAAAGGGCCAATGCGTTAATTGGCAGATATTCAAAGATAAGATAAAAAACCAGGGCCAACACCAGTATCTTCCCGGTACCCATAAAGGTAAACAACAAAGACTTTGTTGTAGAACCTTTTTTTGAAGAACGCGACCCGTCAGCAGCAAAAGTTTCCGGATTGAGTTCCCGGAACATATATTTTATAAATTGCCACAATGCAAGAGATGTACAGAAGCTGATGATAATCCCGATTGTAAGGCTCAGAGTCAGATCAAAGGATTTATAGCGAAAAGAGGCCAGGATCATCAATACCGACACAAACAGCGTCGTGTAAAGGGCCTGTTTTACAAAATTCTTTTTAACCGTCAACATTTTGTGAGCTTTATTATACAAATCCATCATCAATCCTCTAAATCTTTTCTTTCCAATTCTTTCATCGCCTTCTTCAGCATATTACAGATCTCTACAACTCCGACAGTTAAACAGAGTAGAAGTGACGCAATCAGCAGCCATGGCTCCGTACCAAACTTTGAATCCAGATAACGCCCACCGAAATATCCACCCGCAAGGCAGGCGGCCATTACAAACCCTATCCCACTGGTAAGTCCCAAGGCACGGTATGTACTTCTTGAATCATCCAGGTTCAATGCGAGAATTCTCCGCCTATTTCTTTAAAGACTTCATGACTTCACAACTGGCCGCTATTGTAGCATCAATATCTTCTTCACTATGTACGGACGAAACAAAAGCAGCCTCAAACTGAGAAGGCGCAAAATATACCCCCTTTTCCAGCATACCGTGAAAGTAAGACGCATATCGTTCTGTATCACATCTTTTAGCGGATTCATAGTCGGTTACTTCTTCCTCGCTGAAAAACGTGCAAAGCATCGAACCAACCCGCGTATGATAAGTGGGGATACCGGCCTCTTCAGCAGATCTCTTCAGGCCTTCAGCAAGCCTTTTCGAGTTCCTTTCCAGCTTTTTATAGATACCCCTCTTTTTTAGTTTTTCCAGCGTAGCAATACCGGAAGCCATTGCCATCGGATTACCGGACAACGTCCCTGCCTGATATACCGGGCCGAGTGGCGAAATACAGTTCATTATTTCCGCCTTGCCGCCATAGGCCCCTACCGGCAAACCACCACCGATTATCTTACCAAATGTAGTTAAATCCGGAGTTACTTTCTGCAGCGCCTGTACGCCCCCATGAGAAACCCTGAATCCCGTCATCACTTCATCGAAAATCAAAACAATCCCATGTTTGTCGGCAATTTCTCTTAAACCCTTTAAATATCCTTTTTTGGGTGGAATGACACCCATATTTCCTGCAACCGCTTCTATAATTATACACGCAACATTTTCACCCTTTTCACGACACACTTCCTTTACGACGTCAAGATCGTTATAAGGTATAGTTACTGTGTTTTTTACATAATCTTCCGGGACGCCCGGACTTGTTGGGACACCTAACGTAGTAGCCCCTGAACCGGCCTGCACTAGAAGGCCATCCACGTGCCCGTGATAACAACCGTCAAATTTTATTACAATATCTCTCCTGGTATAACCTCTTGCCAGCCGTATAGCGCTCATTGTCGCTTCAGTACCGGAGTTGACCATCCTGATCTTCTCGATTGAAGGCATCGCTTCCTTAATGAGCTCGGCCAGACGTGTCTCCAATTCAGTCGGAGCTCCGAAGCTTGTACCTTTTTTCAGGACTTCCTTCAAGGCCTTTACAACTGACTTATCAAGGTGCCCTAATATTAACGGACCCCAGGAAAGTACATAATCAATATATTTATTGCCATCTATGTCGTTAAGATAACAACCGTGGCCTGATTCTATAAAAAGAGGGTTACCTCCTACCGCTCCAAACGCCCTCACCGGGCTGTTCACACTGCCGGGAATGCTTTTAAGGGCCTTGCTGAACGCTTCTTTTGACTTTTCAACAACTAGCATATTACAAAACTCTTCCTGATTTCTCTAAAAATTCTGAAAATTTGCAAAGAGATTAAATTTATCAATAAAGGTTTTTATTGTCAATAATAAACTAAAAATTAAAACAAAAAATGAGAACCTTTTTACTATTATCGTAGTTACTTATAGAATTTTTTGAAACGAATGTACAAAAACAGAAACCCGATCAATCATTAAAGATTTCCTGCTAATCATGATTTGAGGGCTGAGAAATGGTAATTTCCGAATGCTGATTACTGAAAAGCTGATATTGAAGCGTCTTCTTGTCAAAATACTTCTGCCATATACTATTGCATGTTAAATCCTCTGCAATATCAGGGTTTTTGTACCCACATACGTATGTCTTTATTCCGTACTGCTTTGCCAGTAATGATATATACTTATACTGCTTCTGCCTGAAGTCCAGATTGAGGGCCTTGACCCTGGACTTACTGGCCAGTAGCTGCAAGTCAACATTATCACAGAAAGCTTGTGAGATTTTTTCCATGGCTTTTGTGTGCCTCAAGCCCTCTCGAATATTTTTATTTATGATTGGCCTGAGAAACAGATAATTAAGCCCTACCCTTTTTATACCTGATCTACCTAAAATCTTTAACAACGATCCGAGATTACCGGTGGAATCTGTCAATCCGGGCATTAATGGATCGAACCTTATTTCAGGAAGTATCCCTATTTGGGTTAAAGCTCTTATATTTTTTAATCTGATACCTGGTGTTGCTGCATGTGGTTCGATCTGTTTTTGAAGTTGCCTGTTTAAAGTCGTTATACCTACATGCGCATTGACGTTATTGCTGTGTAATTTAAACAAGGCAATAAATCTGTCTGGGATACGCCCTTTGGTGAGGAAGCTCACCCCGATACCTTTCTCCAGTAAAAGTGCCATCAGACTATACGTAGTATCTAAAACCTGTTTTACCGGTTGAAACGCATCACAGGATGGGCTGAAGTATACAAATCCCGGTGTTTTTCTCTTACGATTCAATTCACTTTCGAGTTTTTCGACCAAGTTGGCGTATAACACAATTGTCCCGTCTCCCGGATAGTTTGAATACCCTCTCGCATAGCAATATGAACAGAGATGTGCACAGCCGGCGGTAGGATTAATTGTTGGTGTACCATTCAGACACTTAAGAGTCGATGGAGACAGAACGCTGGATTTTCGTTCTTTAAGAAGTACTTTCATATTTAAACGATGTTAAGTGGGATTCCCGGTACAGGAGAATCCCGCCACGGCGGATCTGCGAGCAACTACAGGGTCGTCCTCAGGCGTGATCGGACGGGTGCGCTGCTGAATACTAATTGATCAATGTTTGTTACTTGCAGAACTATTTATCTCTTTCTTTATTTCCCGTATTTTGACCTTGCCATCTACTAACAACTCTTTTTTCACTTTTGGCAGTTTTTTTACTTTTGCTTCAATCTTCAGCGCCATACTCCTGTT
>JAJFJS010000112.1 GCA_021773815.1 Gammaproteobacteria bacterium | reverse complement strand
GCCGAGCGCCCGCAATTGACGACTGACGAAATGGGCGCTCAAGCAAGCCTCCATGCCAACGATGCAACGTGGTAGCTTTTCGAATTCTTTGACGAGTGCCAAGCGCTTGAACTTCCGTCGCAACGCGATCTTGCCATCTCGGTCAAAGCCGACGATGTGGAAGACGTCTTTGCCTATATCGACGCCGATCGATGTCAGTTCGAGTTGTGTCGCTTTTGTTTTGGTAGTCTTTGCTCGCATTGCCATGGGATGCTGCTCCTTCAGTGTGCAAGTCGAATCAATCGATTCTAACCCGCTAGCTCCAGGGAGCAGCCGGTCCATCCCATTAACGGACATCGCGACACGTCCGGCACAAGGCAACGGTATGTCTGCTTTCACCAGGAGCGGACATGGCTTCGATCGGGACGAAGTCCGCTAATGACCCTGAGCGGAGGTTTTGCGGTGTAGTCAAAATGCATTTGTTCGCGCGCTCAGCTATTCATGACCCAACACGACTATGACCTGTCCCGATCGATTGTTGTGGTTTGAATGTTAGTTAGTTTATAGTGGGCTCCTGTGGCAATGGCTGGAGCAAACGATGGCGGACCTTCGGATCATTTCCTATCTTCCCAACCCGCGGATCTGGAAAGCGAGGATTGCCGGCAGGCTTTGCGATGTTGACATCGAGGTCAGGGGTGGGGCACCCGCTGAGATGCAGGATTGGCTATGGGATTTCGATGCTCGGCCACTTACCGATGACGACCGTCAGGCGGATCAAAGCCCAGAAAGCACAGGACGCCGCGGTTTCAAAGGCAAGCTCTACAAGACCGAGGCCTTTCTCGATGCTATTCCCTTTGGCACGATCCCAGCAGCGTTCAGCCCCGACGGCAAGATCGGCATCTTTGAATCAAACAGCATCATGCGTGCTGTCGCCAAACTTGGCCAAGAGCGCGGACATGGCGAACTCTCCGGCCGCGATGCCTACGAAGCCGCGCGCATAGAGAGCTTTCTCGACGTCAGCCTGCTCTTCGCCAAGGATTCGCAGACCTATCTACTCGCGCTGCGTGACAAAACGCTGACCACTGAAATTCACCAACAGGCCGTCGAAGCGTTCGATGTGTATATGCGCGGGATTGAGCGAACGCTCTCGTCGGGCACCCGATTCATCGCTTCCGATCAGCTCTCGCTCGCCGATATCTGCTTTGTCGCTGAGCTAGTGCTCTTTATGTGCGAAACGATTTACCGTGACCAGCTTCAAGCGCTGGACGTCGAGCCTATCTTCGATGATCGACGCGAAGACATCTATCCGAAGGCGATTGCGCATTTCGAGAGGCTATGTCGTCATGAAGCCTTCAAGCCGGATGTCGAGCCCTATCTTCAAAGCTTGCGGCGTTAAGCAGCTTGGAACTTGACTTCAATCCTTCCAAGCTCGTCGGAGTTGGCAGCGAGGGCACGGTGTACCGTTTACTTGCCCTTTCCGAGATTTGGGACCGTACCGGCAACATCCGTGTCGTCAATCACGTACAGCTGGGTAATGCTGCCGGCCTGTCGGGCTCGCGCGAAAGGGGCATAGTCGGGATCGGATAGGAACGCCTGTACAGCTTCTATGCTTGGAAATTGAATCAATCCGACAAACGTCGTGTCGAGAGCTTCCCCTTCGATGGTGGTAATGTTCGACGAGCGAGAGAGGTATTTTCCTCCATGTTTGTGCACGATGTCATGTACGTTGGCTGCATAGTCTGGGACCCAGCTGTCATCCGTCACTTTGATATCGGCGATAAAATAAACGGCCATGTCTTTCTTCTCCCTCACTCACAATTTAAGAACCGCCACCATTCGATCATTAGAGCAGCAAGGCGAAAAAGTGTAAACTGGTTTCACCTAGAGGTTCGGCGTCGGCGGGCTCTTTTGCAATACTTGCTCTGCTCCGGATCAAGACTCATTTGCCCAGCATACACAACGCGATCGTAGCACTGCTTTGCATCCGGCAGAATAGTCCGCTTCGGGTGATAAGCCGACGCCCTTTATGAAGAGCGAATTGTTCGGCTTTGCACCTGTGACCGGATAATGTTGTCGCCGTGATCCAAAGTCGCCTATTGGCCCTTCGCGACAATTCGATGAGGAGCTGTAACGCCCGCTTTTTCCGAAAGCAGACATGACGCGTGGATCAGTAAACCAGTCTGGGATGTCCGCTAAGGTATAGGAGCTGCCAGTGCGGGTCTTCCGCTTTGCAGAGGAAGCGGACATCGGGGCGATGCATGCTGGGCACCATTCCCACGGCAAGAACTACGTCTGCAAATCCTTCCAAAGCGGTCATTCGAGATCCGACGCAGTGGGCCAAAACCGGACTATGGGGAATTCTCGGTTCGGCACATACGTTCAGATCTTTCGCTTAAAAACCACAAATCAAGTTTTGTTCTGGTTGTAGGGCAGGGTTTACGCCCAAAAACTGCCCAATGACGCATCGCAGCAAGATCTTAATTGAGATCTATAAAAATGAACCCACCGAATTTACGCAACAAGAATTTTTCTACAGCATTGTTTCAGGATTAAATCCTTGAGGCCCGGCCGTTAGATCAATGTGTGTTTGCAACAATGCTCTTCGGCCAAGAACCCTCTTGAGAAGGCCCCACGTGAATGGCTGAAAATAAAACATTTAAACCGGTATCGGCCGAGAATTGCGAGCCCAAGCCAAAGCGCGTCTTGGTGCTAGATGATGACCCGATCATTCGCGAGATCGCAAAACTCAACCTCGAAGAGCTCGGATACCAACCCATATTGATGGATGACGGGTTAATCGAGGAACGATTTTTTGCGCGGCTTCGGTTTGACGCGGCAATAATCGATCTGGGATTGCCTGGCATCAATGGCGTCGATTTCATGAAGCGAATCAGGGCGACCAGCCACGGTCGGAATATTCCCATCTTCGTCGTGACATCCTCAACAGATTCGGGTCAGATCAGGGCCTGCTACAACGATTGTAATGTGTCGTTCGTCCTTACCAAACCGGTTGATTGGAAGTTTCTGTTACAAAGTTTGAAAGAGACACTGTCGGCAAGTTTTTCTCAATCGCATGCGACGTGTTACGCTGGCGGCTAGCCCGTAGGTAGTCCAAAGGCAAGAAGCAACGATGACACGCGCAGATACTATCAAGCACATTCTCGTGGTCGATGATGATCCGATACTTCGTGAAGTCCTGCGAGCATTTTTCGAGAGTCGCGGCGTCTTGCAGGTCTCGATGGCAGAAGATGGCAACGAAGCCAGGACAATATTTGATGCGAGTGCTGGCGCAATCGATCTGATTTCATGCGATCTCAACATGCCGGATGCAGACGGCATTGAGTTTATGCAGCACCTAAAAGAAGCGGGATCGCAGATTCCGGTGCTCATCATCAGCTCGGCACACGAGAGTGTTGTCAGTTCGGCTGCCCTGTTGGCCGAGACCCATAATCTGAACCTGATCAGCACAATCAGGAAGCCTGTTAATACGAAAAAACTGGAATCGGCACTGGCGTCATTTTTATTGCCCGAAGTATGAATACCCACCAAACAAAACACAGCACAAACAGGTTCATTCGCATCCCTCTTGTCTTTTGTTCAAGCTTGCTTTGCTATCCTGTCTGGATCAACTAACATTGGCTGAATTTCGCGATGACAATTCAACAGCAAGCGTGTGTTTTGGTCGTTGACGATGATCCTATTCTGCGGGCGCTGGCCGCTTGTTATGCGGCATCTGAAATTTGTACGTCGAACAAGCAAGGCCCTCGAACACGCGCGGCTTATCGTCAGCAGTGCCAATTTAATGGGTAATGCATTTCAGGACGTAACCGCTGAGCAATTCAAGCGTCCAATCGCGGATATTATCGACAAAGCAACGGAGTCTATTATTACCCTGGCGTTCGAGCGCGGCGTTGAAATCGAATTACAAAACGAATTTCAAGAGGCGGAACTCCTGGTTGAAGCAGGTGTCGTCACAAGAGCCCTGTGTCATTTTCTCGTAAGCGCTGTAAGAGCGACGTCACGCGGTGGCAGAGTCTCAATCATCGTCGCGCCAGCGCCGCATGGCGGTATATCGATTTCAATTCGCGATCAGGGGCCTGGGATGCGGCAGGAAATGGCTTCCCAGGTATCGTCAAAGTTTGAATCAGAAAAGGTCGAGAACGGGATTATCTCGGTGCGCCAGCCCGATCTTGTGCTCGCGAAAAACTTGATTGAAGCCGTTGATGGGCGAGTTCGGATCGACCCAGATACAGACAATGGAACGCTTGCTTCCATATCACTGCCGCCAAGTCGGGTGTCAAAAAAGTAGTGCGTTCCTAAAAACTCGGATTGCATTTGAGTTATTGCACAGCGCCCTCGATCGCGATCACGCAACAGCAAAACTGTTAGAGGTATGCTGGTAATCGTCCAGAGCGGTTACTGCAGCTGCGACAGCCTCGCTAAGCTGATCCCGTTTAACTGGTGATATTTCGGCGTTACCATTGTTAGCCGCATTCTCTATGTCATCGCAAATGTTGCCTACCTGAAGGGCGCCGACGTTCCGGCTGAGCGACTTCAAAGCGTGCGCCGCAGATGCAACAGCCTTGTCATCGGCGTTGGTTGGCAACGACAACAGGTGATCAAGTGCCGTTGGCGCGTGCTGTGTGTAAAGATCTATGATGCGGGTTACCAAATTTCCACCTGGGCCTTGCATCTCACAAATACCCTTGAGGACTTCTTCGTCAAGAACAGCCGTCGCTGTCTCGTTGGGTTCCGAAACATCATCCAAATCTTCGATGCCGACGGCGTTGTCCGTCTGCGCCGGCGTGCCAAGCAATCGCGTGAGGCATGTTTCGATTGCCGCAAGCGTGAACGGCTTCGTAATGCAATCATCCATTCCCGACGTCCGCCACGCATCAGCATATTTCCCGACCACATGTGCGGTCAGCGCGATGATCGGCGTGCGCGGGATATTTTGATCGATTTCATAATCGCGAATGGCTTGTGCGGCTTCGAAACCGTCCATTACGGGCATGCTGCCATCCATGAACACAACGTCGAAGTTCTTTGACTTTACGGCTGCAACAGCTGTAGCACCATCATCAACGCACGTGACGTCGACGTGCAGGCGGCTTAAGACCTCCACCAAAACCTCACGGTTGACAGCACTGTCGTCGGCCGCGAGGACCTTAATTCCCTTGAATGAAATAGCTCTGGTTTCGACAGGCTCGTAAGCGGCCTGTTTCCAAGCAGCAAAGGCACCTGGTCCCAAGGCGATGGACTCAAGCAACGGCCAGATCTCGCCTGCACAAACTGGATGCGGAAGCTCGCCGGCTACAAATCCGTTTTCGATAAGCCCCGTTACCGGTGTGTCGCCGAACCGCATCAAAGCAATGACAGCTTCGGCGGAGCAGGCCTGACCGCTGGACTGGAGACTCGTCAGTGTTTCCGGCTCTGCAATCACTGAACAGGCGCCTGCGATGCCTTCACTTAACGCAATGTCCGGGTTCACATGGCGAACGTCAAAGCCGCGGCTGCGTACATATTCGCTAAGCGTGTCTCTCGTTCCCGATTGTGGGAGCGCTAAGACAATTGGTCCTTTGGATTGAGAGATGGATGCGGGTGCATGGCGAGCAGGGCTGAGTACATCTACTGGAACAGTGAATGAGAATGTTGTGCCTTCGCCTTCGACACTATCGACTGAGAGCTCCCCACCCATGATGGTCACGAGACGGCGGCAGATGGTGAGGCCAATACCGGTGCCGCCGTAGGTTCTGGTAGTTGAACTATCTGCCTGAGAGAACGACTCAAAAACCGTCTGTAGTTTGTCTTTGGCGATGCCGATGCCGGTGTCGGAGACGTCGCACGTTAGGTGTCCGCCAGCCATGTCCGCGTTTACAGCTGCCTTGTAGGATATCCGGACCGAGACATGCCCGGATTCAGTGAACTTCAAGGCGTTGTTGATCAGGTTCGTCAGGACCTGGCTAAGCCGTACCGGATCTGCGGCGATGCTTATCGGGACATTTGAAGCGACATAGCCGCAAAGATCTAACCCCTGGGTCGTAGCGCGGTCGGCAAAAAGCCTGAGAGCGTCATCAACTAAATCGGCGGGTTGAACTGGAACGAACTCAAGATCAAGCTTGCCCGCTTCGATCTTTGAGAAATCGAGGATGTCGTTGATGATGGCGAGCAAACCCTGGCCGGACTTGACGATGACATCGGCATGTCGCTGCATACGCGGCGCCAGCCCGTTTGCCGACAACAGTTCGGCCATCACGAGAATTCCGTTCATGGGCGTGCGGATCTCGTGGCTCATGGTCGCGAGAAATTCTGATTTGGCCGAATTGGCTGTCTCCGCTGCTTGCTTGGCAACCACCAGGTCCGCCGTTCGGTTTTGTACTTGCGCTTCAAGGTTCTCGCGGTGCTGCGTCAGCTCGCTGTCGCGGTTGCGGATTTCTGAAAGCATGTTGTTAAAGGCGTCGACAAGCTGACCGGTTTCATCATCGGATGTTCGGGCCACTGTTTTGGAAAAGTCGTGTTCTTGCTCAACAGCTTGCATTGTGGTTTTAAGCTCGGCGATCGGCGTCGTAATCCGGCGTTGCAACCAGTGTGATGCGATCATTCCAAGGGCTGCGGCAGCGAGCCCTGACATCAGAGCTTGAAGCACGCTGTCGAAAAGCGCATTGCGCAGTTCCGACAGATCGACGATGAGATCGAGAACGCCGATTTCTCGTCCCGCCGCGACAACCGGTGTTTGATACCTATAGGACCCTAGATAGATGGCGTCGAATGGACCGATATCATTGTTTGTCTCGGTCGTGCTGTTGTTTCGCGATACAACAATTCCGGAACCAATCTCGTAAACCGTTTGGCCATCTGCGGCCCGCACACGTGCGTACTTGATAGAAGGAATTCGGCCAATCGCGTTGATGGTCGTAGCAACGCGCCGTTTGTCTCGTTGTTCCAACGCAGGTGCTACACCCGAGGCGATAGCCGCTGCGATCCCGGAGATCTCACTGCGTTTTGCATCGAACCGCCGATCGGCTTCGCGCACAGCCGAAGCCAATGACGCCAGCATGACTCCAGAGATAACAGCGATGCCGACGGTCAAAAGTAGTTTGGCCCGGATAGATGTACGTAGCCAATGCAGCACTGAATTCCCCGCGCAACAATTTATTAACAAAGCACAGCAGATAGCCTACGTGAGGAAGGTAAATATTCCTTTTCTGGAGTAGCAAACACTGTCCTTCGGCAAGGAAATTGCAAGCAAACTCATATTCAGTCCGACAAGCGAAATTGTTACGGTCAAACGAGTGGGCTGCGTTGTTTGAGATATCACGCGACACGGCAACGTGCGTCTGATACCGAAACAAAATTTAACGGTTCATTCTCTCAAACTGCAGTTCAAGTTACTTAAAATTGTCTCAAATGTTATCCTGCAACCTTGCATGATGTGTGTGCCGACAAAGTGACGTGCGTCTTCATGCATATAAAGTTGGTGTAGGAAGTTCTTCGAATGTTATTCAGAACGAAAAAGTTCGAACGGCTGAAATTGACAACCTCGATGTGTCACAGTCTGATTGCGGGTCTGCGCCGTGATGAGTCTGGCGCAACGCTTATTCTTTTTGCCGTTGTGCTTCCGGCCCTTCTCATTGCAATCGGCGGCGCAATCGACTTCTCATTGATGATGAGACAACGCCAAATTCTACAAACAGCTGCAGATTCTGCGGCTCTTTCTGGTGCAAAGAGCTTGAGCCTTGCCGATGCAAAACGTGAAAACGTTGATGCTGTGGTGAAGGCGGTTGTGGCAACATATGTCGATGGCAACGCCAAAACCGATACCAGCAAGGCTTATTCGATCAAAACCAGCATCCAGGACAGTCCTCTGGAGGTTAAGATCGAAATTATTCAGAATGCCAAGACGTATCTCGGCGAGGTTCTCGACGTTAATTTTGCTCAGCTAAAAGTGCATGCCACGGCGCGTGTTATTGGCCAGCCCAACATCTGTGTGCTTGCTCTTGATCCGAGCGCTGCAGGCGCGATCAGTCTGTTTCAACAAGCGAATGTTACCGGCCATAAGTGTTCGGTATTCTCGAACTCAGATCACAACAACTCAATCCATTCGAAGGGTCAAAACCAACTCCGGGCCGAAGCGATATGCGCTGCCGGTGGCGTTGGCAAAGGTGGTAGCGGTAGCGTATTCAGCCCAGAACCAATTACGGATTGCCCAACCTTCGAAGATCCACTGATTGGGTTTCCCGAACCCACGCCTGGTGCATGCGTTATGATCAAGGAAAAGATCGACCGCGATCGCGAATTGCAGCCAGGAACATATTGTGGCGGACTTACGATCTCCGATTTTGCCCGAGTCAAACTGAACCCAGGAACCTACATCTTCAAAGACGGCCCACTGATTGTAACGGATTCTGCCGAGCTTCACGGCGATGAAGTCGGTTTCTTTTTCAAAGGCAGTGGCGCCTCGCTTAGGTTCGACAGGAACACCACGATTTCCCTCGGTGCACAATCCGGTGGCGATATGGCGGGCCTTCTGATATTTGCAGCACGAGATGCATCAACGAAATTGAAGTTTCAGATTCTGAGTGACAATGCCCGCAAGTTGCTCGGTACCATCTATCTGCCGAACAGCGAATTGCATATCGACGCCTATCAGCCCATTGCCGATCAGTCTGCCTACACGGCAATCGTCGCAAATACCATGCGTCTTTACGGCGGACCGCATCTGGTGCTGAATGCCGACTTTGGCGACACGTCAGTGCCCGTGCCCGAAGGCCTCAAAGGTGCAACACAGCCGGTTGCTCTGGTCAACTAACCCAAGTGTTTATGGCAGCGTCATTTCCGGAGTTTACTTGTGAAAGAAACACTAGACGATTTCGTTGGCGTCTTGCCTGCGAGCATGACCGACCCGAGAACCAAACATTCCGGTAGTCGTCTTGGGTCAAATCTTTCACCTCGGATTCTCATCGCTGACGACGATCCGATTTCTACATCTCTCGCCTCCGCCGCGATCCAGCATTTGGATGGGGAAACCATACAAGTTCACGACGGAGCAACGGCATTGCTCTGTCTCGAACAGTCAAATTTTGATCTCGCAATCGTGGACCTTTCAATGCCAAAGATCGACGGATTGCGTTTGATCGCACATATTCGTGCAACACCGGCCACACGACGGCTGCCGATCATCGTAATCACCACTTGGGACGACCAGCGCATTATCGAGAATGCCTACGGCATGGGCGTTGAATCGTATCTCGTAAAGCCCATCAATTGGAAACTACTCCCATACCATGTTCGTTTCGTACTGAAGGCTGCAACTGCTATCGCTGCTACCCGCGAAACGAATTCGACTTCGAACTAAGCTTTGCGTCGTTCAGCTGGTGCTCCTCAACTGACAATAACGTCTGCTTGGGGTCCTGGCCGTGTGAAAACGCGAACGCTGTTATGATTCTTTCATCCTTCATCACTTAACGGCAACCCACATCTGTCTCATTGGCCATGATGGGGAACAGTGGCCCATCGCGTCGAAGTCTCTTGTCTACATCATTGCTGTTTTCGCCAATAGGAGGCATTGCCAATTCAGATCGAAGCCGCTGACCGATGTCCGCTTTTCCCTTGAGCAGACTATCGCCCGACTGGGCACACGCTCACTTTTGACCATTTGGCGAAATGAAAACTTTGATGATAATCAATGAGCAGCGCGACGGATTTCACCTGGTGTTGCATTGAATTGACGTTTAAAGGCACGGTTAAAGGATGCCTCCGACCCGTAGCCAACCTGCTCGGCAATCTCGATAAGTGGGTGGTCCGTGTCAACGAGTTCACGACGGGCAACCTGCATGCGCCAGTGAGTAACATAGCTCAGCGGCGTCATACCCATGAGTGATGTGAACCGCTCGGCAAATATCGTTCGCGACATTCCGGCTTTCCCAGCCATTGATTCAACGGTCCATTGTTTTTCT
>JAJFJS010000111.1 GCA_021773815.1 Gammaproteobacteria bacterium | reverse complement strand
ACGACGTCATCAATCCGTCCGGCAACCCGGGAATCTACGGCAAGGTTCATTTCAAGAACCTCGCCTGCGGCATCATCCCGCTCGACGCAGACGGCAACACCTGGATCGTCGGCCAGTACCGGTACACGCTCGACCGCTATTCGTGGGAGATCCCGATGGGCGGCGTGCCCGTCGGCACCGACCCGCTGGTCGGCGCGCAACGGGAACTCAAGGAAGAGACCGGCCTGACCGCCGCCCGCTGGCGCGTGATCTGCAATGTGCACCTGAGCAACTCGATCACCGATGAGGCCGGCGTCGTCTATGTCGCCGAGGACCTGACGCCCGGCGAAACGGAGTTCGGCGAGACCGAGCAGATCGAAATCAAACAGCTGCCGTTCGACGACGTCGTGCGGATGGTCCATGACGGCGAGATTACCGATGCGCTGAGCGTTGTCGGGATTCTGAGGCTGGCGGCCAGCTGCAGCCTTTAACTCTGTCTGTCGCCGGTCAGACTCACGGCGAACGAGTCGGTGCCGGTTGCGGTGCGGGGCTTTTCATCAGGATCGCAAAATTACCACCGAGGGCGAGCGCGGCGCCGACAAGAATGTTCAGGTCCAGCGTCAGGCCCTCGAACTGCGCCGATAGAATAATTGCGACCACCGGAATGACGACCACGACATACCCCGCGCGATCCGCCCCGATTCGGCCCAGCAAGGTCAGGTAGCAACCGAACGCAATGACCGAGCCGAACACCGCGAGAAACAGCAGTGACGAGACGTAGGCGACGGATGGGTCGAATGCGAGCGGGCTGCCCTGGCCGAGCGCCAGCCCGAGATTCAGCAGGCCACCGTACAGCATGCCCCAGGCGGTCGTCGGCATCACCGGCAGCCGGGCGCGCTGGGCCGCCTGCGATACCATGTTGCCGATCGAGGCGAGGAACGCGCCGGTCAGCGACAGGCCGGCACCGATCAACACATTGTCCGACCAGGACACCTGCTGCACCTGCGGCCAGAACACGACGAAAATCCCCGTGATACCGAGCAGCGCCCCGAAGTAAGTCCGACCGGCGACCTGTGCCCGCATGAACAGCCGTGCATTGATGATGTTCATCCACACCATTGCCGAAAAGGCGATCGCATTGAGCGCGGAGGTAATATAGATCTGCGCCGCGTAGGCGGCGAAGTAGTTCAGGCCGAACAGGAAGCAACCCAGCAGCACGAAATATCGATGCGCACGCCATTCGAATCGCAGCGACTGCCCCCGCAGTCCGCACCAGGCGAACGCCACCGCCGCCGCGATCAGGTAGCGGTAAGCCAGTGACACCCCGATCGCAACGACGCCGAGCTGATATTCGATCGCCAGCCATGTCGAGCCCCAGATCAGGACCGTGACGATATACAGCACCAGGTTGGTCATGGCGTCGGCTCGCTTGATGGACGGAACGATTGGCGGTCGAAAATTGATGTCCGAAAATCGGTGTCAGACACCAATTCTCTACCTTTTCCTACCGCTGGCGTGAAATCATGCTTGGGCGTCGGCGCTTGTTGTTAATTGGTGTCTGACACCGATTTTCGGACACCAATTTTCTGCCTACTCGCCCATCGAGATCCGCGGCGCCGGCAATCGGCTCGTGCCGGTCAGGAATTCATCAATGGCGCGCGCCGCCCCACGGCCCTCATTGATGCCCCAGACGATCAGCGACTGCCCGCGCCGGCAGTCGCCGGCCGCGTAGACGCCGGCAATGCTCGTCGCGAACGGGCCGTGCTCGGCCCGATAGTTCGATCGCGCATCGCGTTCGATACCCAGCGCATCGGCCAGGTATGACTCGGGTCCGGTGAAGCCCATCGCAAGCAGCACGAGGTCGGCTTCGAGTACCCGTTCGGTGCCTTCGATTTCCGTCATCTGCAGCCGGCCGTCACGTTCCGACCATGAGATGTCGACGACGCGCAGACCGGCGACATTGCCGTTGCCGTCATCGATGAAGGTCTTCGACAATACTGCGAACCGGCGCGGGTCGGCGCCGAATTTCCTGGCCGACTCCTCGTGCCCGTAGTCCGTGCGCAGGATCAGCGGCCATTCTGGCCACGGGTTACGTTCGTTCCGGTCTGCGGGCGGGCGGTCAAGCAATTCCAGGTTGATCAATTCCTGACAGCCGTGCCGAACCGATGTGCCGATGCAGTCGGTACCGGTGTCACCACCGCCGACGACGATGACCCGCTTGCCGGCCGCGCTGATGAACTGCCCGTCTTCGAGCTTACTGTCGAGCCAACTCTTCGTGTGTGCCGTCAAAAACTCCATCGCGAAGTGCACGCCGTTCAGTTCGCGGCCGGGGATCGCGAGATCGCGCGGTACGGTCGCCCCGGTCGCCAGCAACACGGCATCCGATTCGGCCATCAGCTGCTTCGGATCAATATTCCGGCCGACATCGGCATTCGTCTCGAAGCGGATGCCGGCCTCGCGCAGCACATCGACACGCCGATCAACGACGCCTGTCTTATCCAGCTTCATGTTCGGAATGCCGTACATCAGCAGCCCGCCGATACGATCCGCGCGTTCGTATACCGTAACTTCGTGTCCTGCCCGGTTCAGCTGCTCGGCCGCCGCCAGGCCCGCCGGGCCGGAACCGACGATCGCCACTTTCTTGCCGGTCCGCACGGACGGCACGTTGGGTGTAACCCAACCTTCGGCAAAGCCACGGTCGATGATCGCGTTTTCAATATTCTTGATCGTCACCGGCAGTTCGTTGATCCCGAGTACACAGGAACCCTCACACGGTGCGGGGCAAGCCCGGCCCGTAAACTCCGGGAAATTGTTCGTCTTGTGTAACCGATCGAGCGCCTCGCGCCAGCGATCCTGGTAAACGAGATCGTTCCACTCCGGGATCAGGTTATCGATCGGACACCCCGGCCCGGACTGACAAAACGGCACCCCGCAGTCCATGCAACGGGCGGCCTGCGTGATCAGCTGCTCCACCTCCGGTTCGGCATAGACCTCATCGTAGTCACCGCTGCGCGCGTCGACATCGCGATACCCGACGACACGACGCGGGAACTCCTTGAAACCCGTCGGCTTACCCATCGTCAGTGTCCCGAAACCACGTGGGGTGAATGCGGCTTGTCGTAACCGCCCGATTCCATCTCCTCGTCATGCTCGGTTCGCTCTTCGAGTACGCGTTTGTAGTCGCGCGGCATGACCTTGACGAAATTCTGCACCGAGCGCGGCCAGTCATTGATGATGCGTCCGGCGACCGTCGAGCCGGTGTATTTCTGGTGGCATTCGATCAGCTCGAACAGCTCGGCAATATCCTCATCCGACTCGACCGGATCCAGATCGACCATGTCCGTGTTGCACCGGTCGGCAAAGCGATCCGCCTCATCCAGCACGTAGGCGATGCCGCCGGACATGCCAGCCGCAAAATTCAGGCCGGTATCGCCAAGCACAACCACGCGACCGCCGGTCATGTACTCGCAACCATGATCACCGACGCCTTCGACAACGGCGCGCGCACCGCTGTTGCGCACACAGAAACGCTCCGCGGCGCGACCACGGAAATACGCCGAGCCGCTCGTGGCGCCGTACAGGTTCACGTTGCCAGCGATCAGGTTTTCTTCGGCGGCAAACGTGCTGTTCTTCGGCGGATAGATGATCAGCCGCCCGCCGGACAGCCCCTTGCCGACGTAATCGTTCGCGTCGCCTTCGAGCTCCAGCGTGATACCACCCGCGAGAAAGGCGCCGAAACTCTGTCCGGCCGATCCCTCGAACCGGATGTGGATGGTGTCATCATCGAGACCGTGTTCGCCCCACTTCTTGACCAGCGTATGACTCAGAATCGTGCCGACCGTGCGATTGGTATTGACGATCGGCATGCGAATCTCGACCTTGTCGCCGCGTGCCAGCGCCGGCTCGGCCAGCTCGACGAGCCGGTTGTCGATCGCCTTGTCGAGGCCGTGATCCTGCGACCGCGTGCAGCGCACGTCGACACCGGCATGCGGGCGGAATGCGGGCGCGAGAATCGGCGCGAGATCCAGACCGCTGGCCTTCCAGTGATCAATCCCCGCTCGTACCGCGAGCGCATCGGTGCGGCCGATCATCTCGTCGATACCGCGGAACCCGAGTCCGGCCATCAGTTGCCGCGCTTCCTCGGCGACCATGAACAGGTAATTCACAATGTGCTCCGGCTTGCCCGTGAACTTCTTGCGCAACACCGGGTCCTGGGTCGCGATACCGACCGGACAGGTATTGAGGTGACACTTGCGCATCATGATGCAGCCGAGCGTGATCAACGGCGCCGTCGAGAACCCGAATTCCTCGGCGCCGAGCAGCGCGGCAACGACGACATCCCGGCCGGTACGCAAACCGCCGTCGGTCTGTACGACGACACGGCTACGCAGGTCGTTCAGTACCAGCGTCTGGTGCGTCTCGGCCAGTCCCAGCTCCCACGGCAGGCCGGCATGCTTGATGCTGGTCAGCGGCGATGCGCCGGTGCCCCCGTCATGGCCGGATATCAGGATATGCTCGGCGTGCGCCTTGGCGACGCCGGCCGCGATCGTGCCGACGCCGACTTCAGCGACGAGCTTGACGCTGATGCGGGCCGACGGATTCGCGTTCTTCAGGTCGTGGATTAACTGCGCCAGATCCTCGATCGAATAGATATCATGATGCGGCGGCGGACTGATCAAGCCGACCCCCGGCGTCGAGTGCCGAATTCGCGCTATTTTCTCATCCACCTTGCGCCCGGGCAGCTCACCGCCTTCACCGGGCTTTGCGCCCTGCGCGATCTTGATCTGTAACTCATCGGCGTTCGTCAGGTACCACGCGGTAACGCCGAAGCGTCCCGAGGCGATCTGCTTGATCGCCGAGCGCTTGGAATCACCGTCCGGCAACGGAATAAAGCGTTCCGGATCTTCGCCCCCTTCGCCGGTGTTACTCTTGCCGCCGATACGGTTCATCGCAATCGCAAGTGACTCGTGCGATTCGGCGGAAATCGAGCCAAAACTCATCGCCCCGGTACAGAAGCGTCGCACAATCTCGCTGGCCGGCTCGACTTCGTCGAGCGCAACCGGCGATCCGACGGGCTTCAGGTCGAGCAGCCCACGCAACGTCCGCCGATCGCCGTTCATGCGTTCGGCAAAAGTCCGATACGCCTCGGCGTCCGAATTTCGTGCTGCTTTCTGCAGTTCGTGAATCGTCTCCGGTTCCCAGGCGTGGCGCTCACCGGTGCTGCGCCAGTGGAAATCACCCGGGTTCGGCAATGACGGCTGGTCCGCACCGTAACCGAGCGCATGACGGCGCAGGGCCTCCTGCTCGATGACGGTGAAATTCACTCCCTGAACCCGGCTGGCCGTGCCGACGAAGCAGCGCTCGACGATATCTTTGCCAAGACCGAGCGCCTCGAAAATCTGCGCCCCTTTGTAGGACTGCAGCGTCGAGATACCCATTTTCGCCATGACTTTCAGCATGCCCTTGCCAACGCCCTTGCGATACGCGGCGACGACGGCATCGTCGCCCGTGAACCGCGCGCCGTCGAGACGGTCTTCCCGGCGTGCCTGCCACAATGATTCAAAGGCCAGGTACGGGTTGATGGCATCGGCGCCATAGGCAACCAGCAGGCAATGATGCTGCACCTCACGCGCCTCGCCGGTTTCGATAACGATACCGATCCGCGTCCGCTTGGCGCGGGCGACCAGGTGATGATGCACGGCGCCGCACGCCAGCAACGCGCTGACCGGCGCCCGCTCCGCATCGATGGCCCGATCGGTCAGCACGATGCAGCTGTAACCGTCCTCGATCGCCTGCTCGGCTTCGGCACAGATGCGCTCGAGCGCTGACACCATGGTCTCGCTGCGGCCGAAGGTGATGTCGATCTTCCTGGTCCGCCATTCGCGATGGTGCATGTGCGCGATCGCGGCCAGTTCCTCGTTGGTCAGAATCGGATGCGGAATCCGCAGGCGATTCGCGTGCTGGGCCGATATCTCCAGCAGGTTCCGCTCGGGACCGATGTAGCACTCGAGCGACATGATGTTTTCTTCGCGAATCGAGTCAATCGGCGGATTCGTGACCTGCGCAAACAGCTGCTTGAAATAGTCATAGATCATGCGCGGCTTGTCGCTCAGACACGCGAGCGCGGAATCATTGCCCATCGAACCGACGGGATCACGCAACTCGCGAATCAGCGGCAGCAGCATGAACTGCATGGTTTCTGTCGTGTAGCCGAAAGCCCGCATGCGATCCAGCAACGTATCGGGGTCGAAGCTGTGAGCTTCCGAGCCGGGGTGCAGATCCTCGAGCTCGATACGATTGTCGCGCAGCCACTCAGCGTACGGGTTGCGGCTGGCGAAATCGTTCTTGAGCTCCTCATCCGGAATTAGCCGGCCATTCTCGAAATCGACGAGAAACATGCGGCCCGGTTCAAGACGACCCTTGTGAGCGACGAGTTCAGGCGCAATCGGCAGAACACCAACCTCGCTGGCCATGATCACGCGGTCATCATGCGTAAGGTAGTAACGACTCGGCCGCAGGCCGTTGCGATCCAGCACCGCGCCGATATAACGCCCGTCCGTAAACGCAATCGAGGCCGGCCCGTCCCAGGGCTCCATCAGGCAGGACTGGTACTCGTAAAATGCCCGCTTGTTCGGCGCCATCAGTTTCTGCTTTTGCCATGCCTCGGGCACCATCATCATCATCGCTTCCTGCAGCGTGCGACCGGTCATCAGCAGGAATTCAAGCACATTGTCGAACGTGCCCGAGTCGGAGCAGTCCGGTTCCACGACCGGGAAAATCTTGTCGATCGACTCGCCGAACAGGTCGCTGCGGACGACGCCTTCACGAGCACGCATCCAGTTCGAGTTGCCGCGCAGCGTGTTGATCTCACCGTTATGGGACATGAAGCGGTTGGGCTGGGCACGGTCCCAGCTCGGAAACGTATTCGTCGAGAACCGCGAATGCACGAGCGCGAGGTGCGATGTGTAATCCGGGTCGTTCAGATCCGGATAAAACGGAAACACCTGGCCGGGGGCGAGCATTCCCTTATAGATAATGACTTTCGTCGACAGGCTGCAGACATAAAACGCCTTGGCCTGCGTCAGGTTTGCATCGGTGCGCAGCAGGTGACTCGCTCGCTTGCGAATCACGTACAGCCGGCGCTCGAACCCATCGCCCGAGAGGTCATCGCCGGCGGCGATGAACAGTTGTTCGAAATGAGGCGCGGCGGCGCGTGCCGTCGGGCCGATGTCGGCCGCATCGGGGTCTGTCGGCACCTGTCGCCAACCCACCAGCGTCTGGCCTTCCTCGGCACAGATGCGGGCCACGGTCGACTTGCAGAATTCACGTTGCACGGCGTCCGTCGGCAGGAAGACGATGCCGGCCGAGAACCTGCCCGGTTCCGGCAATTCGACGCCCAGTTCGTCGCGCGCGACCCTGGCCAGGAACTCGTAGGGCAGGGCGGTCAGAATGCCGGCGCCGTCGCCGGTATTGGCCTCGCTGCCGCGAGCGCCGCGATGATCCATGCTGCAGCCGATCAGCCGGGCATCCTGAACGATCCGGTGGCTCCGCTCACCTTTAATATGCGCGACGAAGCCGACGCCGCAGGCGTCTTTTTCAAGCTCCGGGCGATATAACCCGTCGCTCGCGCAAAAATTTTCCGGTAAGCGAATACTCATAAGACCTGACTGCCGACTCCATCTGTCCCCGCGCTTCGTCCCCGCGCGCACCATCGACGGGTGATCCCGCGGGCGATCCACCACCGAACCGAACACCGACGCACCCGATAACGGGGGCCGAAAACCCGGCCCTGTCCGCTCGTCATCCTGCTACAAAAACGTCCCCACAACCCACGCGAGGGCGATCGCGGCGCGCATCCGGACCCATCTGCGGGGGTGCACTGCGCCCTGAACCATCGTAACCGCTTGTTATTGCTGAGTTTGATGGCCCGCTCGGTGGCTTTCCATCGGCCGCCCGGAACCGCGCATTATAAGACACGAAACACCGGTACCTCAATGTCTCGCGCTGCGGCCGGCCATATTGCCAAAGCCGCGGTGATGTGTGAACTTAATCCGGTTACCCGTCAAAGATCATGCCATCATGAACCCGGTGAGCAATCCCGACATCAAGCGCGTACTCGGCTTCTGGTTTTCCCACAGTGAGCTGGACAGCCCGCAACTCGACAGCCGGATGGATCGCTGGTTCGGATCCAGCGACGCATTCGACGACGAAATCCGGGAATCCTTCGGGACGCTGATCGAACAGGCCTCGACGGGTGCACTGGACCACTGGAAGGAAACGCCGCACGGCCGCCTCGCACTGATCATCCTGCTCGACCAGTTCCGCCGCAACGTCTACCGGGGCATGCCCGAAGCCTTCACGCACGACAAACAAGCGTTGCGCATCGCCATCGAGGGCACGATGGCCGGCGATCACCTGCAGCTCGATGCCGTCGAACGGATGTTTTTCTTTATGCCGCTCCAGCATGCCGAGTCACTGAAAATTCAGGAAAAATCGGTCGGGATCTTCAATGCCCTGGCGAAAACAGTATCCGGAACAATGCACGAAACCTTCGAGACGGCCGCACAGTTTGCCGAACTGCACCGCGATATAGTCGCGGAATTCGGGCGATTCCCGCACCGCAATTCAGTCCTCGGCCGACCCAATTCCCAGGCAGAATCAGCTTATCTGTCCGGCGACAGCCCGTCGTTCGGCCAGTAAGCTTCAAGCGAGAATCCGATGTTCTATAAAACACCGCGTCGGGTCGCGATCATCGGCGGCCTGCGCATCCCTTTTTGCCGCGCGCACACAAAGTACGCTCGGCTTTCAAACCAGGACCTGCTGACGGCCGTGCTCAAGGGCATGGTCGACCGCTACGAACTGCACGGCGTGGTGCTCGGCGACGTATCGGCCGGCGCCGTCATCAAGCATTCTCGCGACTGGAACCTCACGCGCGAGTCCGTTCTCGCCAGCGGGCTCGCGCCCCAGACCCCGGCCTACGACCTGCAGCGGGCCTGCGGAACGAGCCTGGAGGCGGCGATCCAGATCGGGAACAAAATCGCGCTCGGTCAGATTGACGCCGGGATTGCCGCGGGCGCCGACAGCATCAGCGATACGCCGATCGTTTATCCCGACGGTTACCGAAACGTGTTGCTCGGCAGTTTTCGCGGCCGATCGCCCGGCGAGAAGATCATGCCGTGGCTGGGCCTGCGACCGCAGCACTTCAAGCCCGAATTGCCTGGCGTCGCCGAGCCCCGCACCGGGCTGAGCATGGGTCAGAGCACGGAGATCACGGCCAAAGACTGGCAGATCACGCGCGAAGCCCAGGACGAACTCGCCTTCGAGAGCCACCGGCGCGCCGCGGCCGCCTATGACGAAGGTTTCTATACCGACCTCGTGATGCCGTTCAAGGGCGTCACCGAAGACAACAATCTGCGCCGTGACACGAAGATCGAGAAACTGGCGAAGCTCAAGCCGGTTTTCGACCGGGGTGCGGGCGGCACGATGACGGCCGGCAACAGTACCCCGCTGACCGACGGGGCCGCCGGCGTGTTACTGGCATCCGAGGACTGGGCGCGGCAACGCGGGCTGCCGGTACTCGCTTATCTGCGCTACGGCAAGGTCGCCGCCGTTGATTTCGTTGCCGACGAAGGCCTGCTGATGGCGCCCGCCTACGCGGTATCGCAGATGCTGGCCGATGCGCGCCTGAGCTTTGATGATTTCGACCTGTTCGAGATCCACGAGGCCTTCGCCGCACAGACCCTGGCGACGCTCAAGGCGTGGGAGTCGGCGGAATACTGTCGGGATCGACTCGGGCGGGACGAACCACTCGGCGCCATCGATCGGGCGCGCCTGAATATAAAAGGCGGCAGCCTGGCGATCGGGCATCCGTTTGCAGCGACCGGCGCACGCATCCTCGGCAGCCTGGCCAAGATGCTCGGCGAACGGGGCACGGGGCGCGGGCTGATTTCGGTGTGCACTGCCGGCGGCATGGGCGTCACGGCAATCGTCGAAAAACGTCCGCCGCCGTGACGGATTGGTTACGCGGGCCGATGATCGTCGACAACGACGACATCAATGCGCAATGCTGATGTCCGGTCAGATTCGACCCGACGAAACAAAGCGACGCCCATGAGCACACTCAACCTCTTTCTGAACACACTGAATGCCGTTTTGTGGCACAACGCCGTGCTGTTCCTGCTGCTGGGCACCGGCGTACTGTTCACCGTCTGGAGCCGCGTCTGCCAGTTTCGCGCGCTGACGCACGGCGTCCACGTGGTCCGCGGCGTCTACGACAAACCCGACGACCCGGGCGCCATCAATCATTTCCAGGCGTTGTCCGCCGCGCTGTCGGCAACCGTCGGACTCGGCAATATCGGCGGCGTGGCGCTAGCCATCGCGCTCGGCGGCCCGGGCGCCGTATTCTGGATGTGGGTCGTAGGATTCTTCGGCATGGCGATCAAGCTGACCGAGGTCACGCTGTCGATGCTGTACCGGAACACGTCGGATCCGGATAACCCGCACGGCGGCCCGATGTGGGTCGTATCCAAGGCGCTGGAGGCACGGTCGCCTCGGCTGGCCGGCGTCGGCCGCGTGATAGGCGGCATTTTTTGCGTGACGCTGCTCATTTCCACGGCGACCGGCGGCAACATGTTCCAGGCCTGGAATGTCGGCGTCATCACCGAATCATATTTCGGCATTCCGAGCATTGTCACGGGCATCATTCTTGCGATCATCGTCGCTACGGTCATTATCGGCGGCATCAAGCGCATCGGCGCCGTCGCCGGCCGTCTCGTGCCGATCATGCTGGTGATGTACGTCATCGCCGGCATCTATGTACTGGTCGCCAACTTTAGCGAACTGCCGGGCATCTTCGGGCTGATTATCACGGCCGCTTTTTCGCCCGTCGAATCCACCGGCGCATTTATTGGCGGCACGATGGGTTATGCCTTTCTGTTCGGCATGAAGCGCGCACTCTTCTCAAACGAGGCCGGTCAGGGCACATCGCCGATCGCCCACTCGGCGGCCAAGACCGACGAACCGGTGCGTGAGGGCATCGTCGCCGGGCTCGAGCCGTTCATCGATACCATCGTCGTCTGCACGCTGACCGCCCTCGTCATTCTGAGCACCGGGGTCTGGAACCGTGCTGCCGAGGCGTCACTCGACCCGGCAGCCCGTATCGTCGCAGCCGTCGACGGTCAGTGGACCGTCAGCACGAGCGCGGTACCGGCACGCACGACCGGCGACTGGCGCGCCGGCGACGGCGTTTTTGTCCTGATCCACGGCGACCCGAATCCGCAGAGCGGCAATGACCTGCACCGGCTGGACGGCACGATCTCAGCCGATGATTCGGGCGCACTGAAAATTGCGTGGACGGCACTGGCCGGTGCGACGCCGCCGCGGCTGGCGGGACCGGAGGTTTTCGTCAGCTATGTCGGCGCGACGCTGACGGCTCGTGCATTCGACTCCGTCGTACCCGGGCTCGGCAAATGGCTCGTGACAATCGCGGTCTGGCTGTTTGCGATATCGACGCTGATTTCCTGGAGTTACTACGGCGAACAGGGAATCATCTACCTGGCCGGAGAACGCGCCGTACTGCCGTACAAGCTCGTCTTCTGCTCGCTGACCATCGTCGCGACCTGGGGGTTTTTAAAGACCGACGCGCAACTCGACAACCTGACGGGCATCGGCACCGGCGTCATGCTGTTCGTCAATGTGCCGATCATGTGGCTGCTCGGTCGTCAGGCCATGCTCGCGTACAACGACTACATCAATCGCCTCAAGACGGGCCGCATGGGGCCGGAACACACACCGCCGACGCTCGAAGACCTGATCAGCGGTCGGGACGTCGAGAAATAGAGGCGACCGAAGAAATTTTTCAGGGCCGGTAAACGTCTCCCTTTAAAACCCGATATCGCCCAGCGCGAACAGGATCAGCAGCGGCATCGTTGCGAAAGAGATCAGCGTCGATATCAGGATCGCGCCGGCGATATCTTCCGGGTGCCGATCGTAACGCGCCGCGAGCAGGAAGTTGAAGACGGCCAGCGGCATCGAACTCTCGATGATGATGACCCCGCGCATCGTACCTTCCAGACCCCATAGCTCCGCAACGCCAACACCGACAGCGAAGCCCAGCGCGAGACGCATCGTGGCAATCGCGATGGATTTTCCCGGCCGGGTGATGCGAAAGCTCGCCAGCGAATGTCCAAGCGCAAGCAGCATCAGCGGGATCGCCACGCCGGCGAGCAGGTTGACGGTATTGGCCAGCGCCTTCGGCAACGGGGTGCCGGTGGCGAGTAACACGACGCCGCCGAGCGCGGCATAGATCATCGGCGTCGTCGCCAGCGTTCGCCAGGCCGGCTCCCGGCCCTGGACCAGCGGGCCGAATACGAACTGCGAGACCGAATAGACAAGGTAGACAGCAACGGCGAGCCCCAGGCCCTCGTCGCCGAATGCAAACAGGCACAGCGGCAGACCGAGATTGCCGGTGTTGCCGAAGATGACCGGCGGCAGAAAACTTCTGAGTGGCTGCCCCAGGAGCCGCAGCGCGACGCCGCCGATCAGCGCGCAGATGCCCAGCATGGTCACGGCGGCGGCGAGGATCGTTGCGAAGTCGGCCGGTTCGAATGCGAGGTTCGCGATACCGTTCAGTATCAGGCACGGCGCCCCGACCGTCATGATGATGCGCGTCACGAACTCGCGCTCGAACGGCCAGCCGGTCCGCGCCCATGCATAGCCGAGGGCGGCGCAGATCACGACCGGTGCAATGATCGGAACGAGCTGCTGGAACACGAAGGGTCGGCCTCACTGATCGCCGGGGGTTGCGCGGGACAGTGTACCGCTCTGCTCCGACGGCGTGCCGGAAATTGGTGGTTGAAAATTGGCGGGTGAGAATTGGTGTCAGACC